>DASQIG010000174.1:0-8386 GCA_035631735.1 Burkholderiales bacterium
CTGCCGGCTCGTCAACGCGAAGCTTTCCTGATGCGTTACTGGGAGGAATTGGACGTCGCTCAGACGGCGCGCATCATGGGTTGCTCGGAGGGCAGCGTGAAAACGCACTGCTCCCGGGCGACGCATGCTTTGGCTACCGCGCTGAAAGCGCGCGGGATTACCCTATGAGGGCGTCCGGGAAAAAGCTATGAACGAATTCCAATTCGCAGCCCGTATCCGGCACCTGCTGAACCAGGGGACGCAGCTCGAACCGCGCATCGCCGAGCGGCTGAAAGCCGCCCGCAACCTCGCGCTCTCGCGCCAGCGCGCAGAGCGCGCCACGGTGCTGGTGTGGGCGGACAACGTGTTCGGCAACGGTTGGGGCTGGGGCGCGCTCTCTGCACGCGTCGTGCTGCCGACGGTCATGCTGGTGGTCGCGGCGTTCGGCATCTATCGCTGGCAGGAGAGCCAGCGCCTCGCTGAAGTCGTCGAGATCGATACGCAGCTCCTCACCGACGAGCTGCCGATCGACGCCTACCTCGATCGCGGGTTCCAGAACTACCTGAAAACGCGCGCGGCCGAGCAATGAGGCTGCGCTTCCTCGCCGTCCTGCTTGCCCTGACGATGGCGGCGGGCGCCGGGGCGCAGCCCAATGCCGCTCAGCCGGCGAAAAAAGACAAGCCCAAAGCGGCGGCGGTGAAGAAAGGCGTGCGTCCGGCCTGGGCGGAGCTCACCGCCGAGCAGCAGGCGACCCTCGCGCCGCTCAAGAACGACTGGGACACGCTCGAGCCCGAGCGGCGCCAGAAGTGGATCCAGATCGCCAAGCGCTACCCGCGCATGAAGCCGCTCGAGCAGGAGCGCGTGCAGCGGCGCATGCAGATCTGGGCGAACCTGAGCCCGGAGCAGCGCCGCCAGGCGCGCGAAAACTACAAGCAGCTCGCCAAAGCGGCGCGTCCCGCCAACAAGAACCTGCGCCAGGCCTGGGCCGAGTACCAGGCGCTGCCGCCGCAGGAGCGGGAAAGCCTCGTCCCCCGGCCGTCCACCGACCCGCGCCGACCGAAGCACGCGAATTGACGCCGAGCCTGGCTCCGCCTCTATGGCGGAGGCTCGCCAGCATGCTCTACGAGGCGTTTCTGGTCTTCGCCGTCTCGTTCTTTGCCGCCTGGGTGTTCTTCTTTGCCAGCGGCGGCCGTGACGCCACGCGCGGCTGGCTGCGCACCGAGCTGCAGGTTTTCGTCCTTGTGGTGCTCGCCGCTTACTTCCTGTGGTGCTGGCTGCGCGGCGGCCAGACGCTCGCGATGCGCGCCTGGCGCATCCGGCTCGTCGATGTCACGCCGTGCAAGGCGGTCCTGCGCTTTTTGGTGGCGCTCGCCGTGCTGCCGTTATCGATCCTTTGGGCGCTGGTGGACCGCGATCGTCAGTTCCTGCACGACCGCCTGGCGGGAACCAGGCTGATTAATGCGGGGGATCAAAAGGGGGCGGGTTAGCCCCCTTTTTCCTATCTGCGCTCGACCCACCACATCATGAGCATGGCGGAGGCGAGGAAGGCGGTGCTCGGCACGGCTGCCGCAGCGAGCGGCGGCCAGTTCTGCAGCAGCCCGATGTGCGAGAACAGGCTGTTCAGCAGGTGGAAGAAGATGCCGAGCATGATGCCGAGGAAGACTTTCACGCCCACCATCCCCGCGCGCGCGTGCATGTAGGCGAAGGGCAGCGCGAGCGCCATCATCACGAGCGCGGCGAGCGGGTAGAAAAGCTTCTTCCACAGCGCGATTTCGTAGAGCTCGGTGCGCTGGTGGTTGAGCTCGAGGTGCTGCGTGTACTTGTGCAGCGCCCAGGCCGACATGCGCTCCGGCTTCATGATGAGCGCGTTCAACAGGTCGGGGGACACGCCGGTGTGCCACTGCGCCTGCGGCTCGCGCAAGGTTTGCGGGCCGTCGGGCTCGAAGCGCGTGGCGGTCGTGTCATAGAGCTGCCACACGCCTTTCGCGCGATATTCCGCGCGCTGCGCGAAAGTGATCTTGCGCAGGCGGTAACTCGGATCGAACTCGTAAATGCGCACGCCCTGCAGCAGCTTGGGGTCGCGCGATTCGCGCACGTTGATGAACGAGCCCTCGTCCTTGAACCACAGGCCCGACTGCAGGTCCTGACCGATCATCGAGGAGAGGGCGCGCATTTTGGTCTTCTGCGCCGCCTCCTCCGCCGCCGGCGAGATCCATTCGCCGATGACGAACGTCAGCACCACGAAGGCCGCGCCGATCCTCAGCAGCGCGGCGGCGGCGCGCCCGGGCGAAAGCCCGGAGCCGCGCATCACCGTGTACTCGGAATTGCTGGCGAGGTGCGCCAGCACGTAGAGCGTGCCGATCAGCACGACGATCGGGAACAGCTCGTAGGCGTGCGCCGGCGCATTGAGCAGCACGAAGGTGAATACCTGGCGCAGGTCGTATGCGCCCTTGCCGAGGTCGCCCAGCTCGCTGATCAGATCGAAGAACGCGAACAGGGCGAGAAAGCCGAGCAATACGAATCCCGTCGCGCCGTAGATCTGGCGCGCGAGATAGCGCTCGAGCGTGCGCGGCCGCGCCACTATTTGCCGAGCCTCAGGCGAATCAGCTGCATGCGCTGGGCGAACAGCACCACCAGCAGCGCCACCATCCCGGCGTGCACGATCCACACCCCGATGCCGAAGTCGAGGCGCCCCTGCGCCACGCGCGCCTGGCTCACGCTAAGCAGGTTCGAATACACCATGTAGGTAAGAAGCGCGAACAGCAGATTCGCCGAGCGTCCGGCGCGCGGATTGACGAAGCTCATCGGGATGGCGAGCAGCACCAGCACCAGCGCCGACACCGGAATGCCGACCCGCCACACCAGCTCGGCGAGGCTCTCCTTGGTCGGGTTTGCGACGAGCGACCAGGTTGACAGGTTCTTGGTGCTCCTATCGGGCTCCAGGTTCTCGCGCGTCTCGATGCGCGCGGCGTAGCGCTCGAACTCCGTGACGCGGTATTGCGGGTCGCCGGGCGAGCCCTCGTAGCGCCGTCCCTGCTCGAGGACGATGAAACGATCGCCGTTCGGCGCGGTCTCGGTGCGCCCGCTGCGGCTCATGCTGACGCCGCCCTTGCCCTGCTGCACCGAGGAGACGAACACGTTCTGCACCTGGCTCGATTCGCCGGAGGCCGACTCGACGAAGAACACGCGCTCCTTGTTCGCCGTCTCGCCGAAGACGCCCGGAGTCACGCGCGAGACGTCGTCGCGCTGCTCGAGCTTGGACGCATACTGCGAGCCCATCTGCGCCGCCCACGGCGAGATGAACAGCGAGAGCGCCGCGATCACCGCGATCTGCGGCAGCGCGAAGACCATCACCGGCTTCAGCCACGAGGTGAGCGGCAGGCCCGAGGCGAACCAGATCACCATCTCGGAGTCGCGCCAGCCGCGCGTCAGCGTCAGCAGCACCGAGATGAACATGGTGAGCGACAGCAGCACCGGCAGCGCACCGAGCGCGAAGAAGCCGAGAAACGCGAGCACGGCGTCGGTGGGGATCGAGCCGCCCGCGGCCTTGCCGAGCAGGCGAATCAGCTGCGTGGTGAGCGCAATCGCGAACAGCGTCATGAACACCGCGCCGGCGAGCGTCGCGAATTCCCTGAGGAGCGCCCGGTGGAAGATCATGCGATACTTTCGCTATGGAATTTAGCATAAAGACGCTCTCGCCAGAGACGGCGGAGACCGGCTGCATGGTGCTCGGCGTCTATGCTGATAAGGAGCTGACGGCGCCCGCCGAGCGTGTCGATCAGCGCTCGAAGGGCGCGTTGCGCGCGGCGCTCGCCGACCTCGCCGGCAAGGTGGGCTCGACGCTTCTTCTGCGTGCGCTGCCGAACGTCGCCGCGCAACGCGTGCTGCTGGTGAGCCTCGGCGCGCGCAACGAGTTCGGCGAGGCGCAGTACCGCGACGCCGTGCGCGCCGCCGCCAACCTGCTGCGCGACCTGGCGGCGAAAGACGCGGCGCTGTTTCTGGTCGACGTGAAAGCGAACGGCCGGCCGCTCAGCTGGAACGTGCGCCAGGCGGTGCTCAATGCGCGCGAAGCGTTCTATCGCTTCGATGAGCTCAAGTCGCAGAAGAAATCGTCCGCGCCGGCGCTCGGCAAGCTGACGCTGCCGCTTTCTCCGAACGCGCAGCTCGAGCAGGCGCTCGCCGAGGCCGAGGCGACCGCCGACGGCGCGGACCTCGCGCGCACGCTCGGCAATCTGCCCTCCAACATCTGCACGCCGAGCTACCTCGCCGAGCAGGCGAAGAAGCTCGCGCGCGAGTTCAAGCTGGACGTCGAGGTGCTCGAGCGCAAGGACATGGAGAAGCTCGGCATGGGGGCGCTGCTCGCCGTCACCAGCGCCTCGCACCAGCCGCCGAAGCTCATCATGCTGCGCTATGACGGCGCGGCGAAGAGCAAGAAGCCGCTGGCGCTTGTCGGCAAGGGCATTACCTTCGACACGGGCGGCATCTCGCTCAAGCCGGCCGCCGAGATGGACGAGATGAAGTTCGACATGTCGGGGGCCGGCAGCGTGCTCGGCGCGATCCGTGCGCTCGCCGGTATGAAGGCGCCGGTGAACGTCGTCGGCATCGTCCCGACTTGCGAGAATATGCCGGGGGGCCATGCCATCAAGCCGGGAGACGTCGTCACCACCCTCTCCGGGCAGACGGTCGAGATTCTCAACACCGACGCCGAGGGGCGCCTGATCCTCTGCGATGCGCTCACCTATGCGGAGCGCTTCAAGCCCGAGGTGGTCGTCGACATCGCCACGCTCACCGGCGCCTGCGTCATCGCCCTCGGCCATGTCGCCACCGGGCTTTTCGCGAACGACCAGAAGCTCGCCGACGAGCTGCGCGAGGCGGCCGACGACGCCTGGGACCGCGTCTGGCAGATGCCGCTCTGGGAGGAATACCAGGAGCAGCTGCGGTCGAACTTCGCCGACTTCGCCAACATCGGCGGCCGCCCCGGCGGCAGCATCACAGCGGCGTCGTTCCTCGCGCGCTTCACGCGCAAGCAGCGCTGGGCGCATCTCGATATCGCCGGCACCGCCTGGAAAAGCGGTCGCGAGAAGGGCTCTACCGGCCGTCCGGTGCCGCTGCTGGTGCGCTTCGCGCTGCGCCACGCCGGCCGCAAATAGGACGGGGCATGAATCGTCCCCCGTACCGCCTAACGTGACCGGCGTTGAGTTTTACTTCAACGCCGCCGACCGGCTGCAAGTCGCCTGCCGGCTGGCGGCGGAAGCGCTGGCCGCAGGCGAGCGGCTGCTCATCTATGCGCCCGAGCCGGAGCTGGCAGCGCGCCTCGACCGGCTGATGTGGACCTGGCCGGCGACCGGCTTCGTGCCGCATTGCGCGGTCGACGACCCGCTCGCGCCGGAGACGCCCGTGGTGATCGCGCGCGACGAGCGTGTGCCTGCGGATTTCCACCTGCTGCTCAACCTCGGCGCCGAGTGCCCGCCGCACTTCGCGCGCTTCGAGCGGCTGCTGGAGGTGGTCGGCGCCGACGAAGCCGAGCGCGAAGCGGCGCGCAGCCGCTACCGCCTCTACAAGAGCCGCGGCTACGGCATCGCGAACCACGATCTGGCACGTGCCGATGTCTGAGCCAGGCCGCGATTCCAAGGTGCCGGTGCTCACGGAAGTGGTCGCCGAAGGCCGCCAGCCGCGCCCGGCGGTGGACGCCGCGGCGCTGGAGGCGCTCGCGCGCGAGCTCGAACGCGCGGTGCTCGCGCGGCTCGCGCCCGAGATCGACCGGCTGATCGAAGAGAAGCTCGCCCGCACGCTGAGCCAGGTACTCGGCCAGGCGCTCGAAGGCGTGCACACCGAGCTCACGGTCAGCGTCACGCAGATGGTGCGCGAAGCCGTCGCTGCCTCGGTGGCACACGCACTCCAGTTACCCGACACGAAGTAGTGCTCGACAAGAGCTTCGACCCCGCGGCGATCGAGCAGCGCTGGTACCGGCGCTGGGAGTCGAGCGGCTACTTCCGCCAGCGCGATCACCAGACACCCGCCTACTGCATCCAGCTGCCGCCGCCGAACGTCACCGGCACGCTGCACATGGGCCACGCGTTCCAGCAGACGCTGATGGACGCGCTCATCCGCTATCACCGCATGCGCGGCTTCAACACCAACTGGGTGGTCGGCACCGATCATGCCGGCATCGCCACCGAGATCGTCGTCACTCGGCAGATCGAGGCGGAGGGCAAGAGCAAGCGCGAGACTGGTCGCGAAGAGTTCAACCGGCGCGTCTGGCAATGGAAGCAGCAGTCCGGGTCCACGATCACGCGTCAAATGCGCCGCCTCGGCGCCTCCGCAAACTGGGAGTACGCGGACACCGACGGCCGGAAGGCCGGCTATTTCACGGCGGACGCGAAGATGTCGCGAGCAGTCATCGAGGTCTTCGTGCGCTGGTACGAGGCCGGCCTGATCTACCGCGGCAAGCGCATGGTGAACTGGGACCCGGTGCTCGGCACCGGGGTGTCCGACCTGGAGGTCGAGACCGAGAACGAGGACGGCCGCATCTGGGAGATCCGCTATCCGGGCGAGGGCTTCGACATTCGCGTGGCCACGGTGCGGCCCGAGACGATGCTCGGCGACGTCGCCGTTGCGGTTCATCCTGAGGACTCCCGCTACCGCTCGGTGGTCGGGAAGCGCGTAAAGCTGCCGCTCACCGACAGAAGTATCCCGGTGATCGCCGACGAGTACGTTGATCGCGAGTTCGGCACCGGCGCGGTGAAGATCACGCCGGGGCACGACTTCAACGACTACGAAGTCGGCAAGCGCCACGGCCTCGAGCCGATCAGCATCCTGCGGCTCGATGCGCACTTGAACGACCAGGTGCCGCCGAAATACCGCAGCCTCGAGCGCTTCGAAGCGCGCAAGGCCGTGCTCGCCGACCTGAAGGCGCAGGGTTTCCTGGTGAGCGAGAAACCTTACAAGCTGCGCGTGCCGCGCTCCGGCCGCACCGGCGTGATCATCGAGCCGATGCTGAGCGACCAGTGGTTCGTGAAGATGGAGAGCCTGGCGAAGGACGGCCTCGAGGTGGTGGCGCGCGGCGAGGTGAAGTTTGTCCCCGAGCACTGGACCGCCACTTACAACCACTGGCTGAAAAACATCAAGGACTGGACGATCTCGCGCCAGCTGTGGTGGGGCCACCAGATCCCGGCGTGGTACGACGAAGAGGGCAAGGTCCACGTCGCGCGGACCGAAGCCGAGCTTCACCAGAAATACCCCGGGAAGAAGCTGCGGCGCGACCCCGACGTCCTCGATACCTGGTTCTCGTCGCAGCTCGTGCCATTCAGCTCGCTCGGCTGGCCCGACAAGACGCCGGAGCAGGAAGTCTTCCTGCCCTCGTCCGTGCTCGTCACCGGCAACGACATTATCTTCCTGTGGGTGGCGCGCATGATCATGTCTTCGCGCTACTTCACCGGCAAGGTGCCGTTCCGCGACGTGTACATCAATGCCATCGTGCGCGACGCCGAGGGCGAGAAGATGTCGAAGTCGAAGGGCAACACCATCGATCCGCTCGACCTCATCGACGGCATCAGCCTGGGCGAGCTGCTGAAGAAATCCACCACGGGGCTGATGAAGGACGAGCACAAGGAGCGCATCGAGAAATACGTGCGCACCCACTACCCGAACGGCATCCCGTCGTTCGGCGCCGATGCGGTGCGCTTCACTTTCGCCTCGCTCGCCACGTTCTCCATCACGCTCAACTTCGACCTCAGTCGCTGCGAGGGCTATCGCAACTTCTGCAACAAGCTGTGGAACGCGAGCCGCTTCGTGCTGATGAACACCGAGGGCAAGGACTGCGGCGTAGACGAATCCAGGCCGGTAAAGCTCAGCTTCATCGACCGCTGGATCGTGAGCCAGCTCCAGCGCGTCGAAGCCGAGGTAACGCAGGGATTCGCCGAGTATCGGTTCGACAACCTCGCGGGCGCGATCTACCGCTTCGTCTGGGACGAGTACTGCGACTGGTACGTGGAGCTCGCCAAGGTACAGCTGCAGGACGCCGACGAGGCGGTGCAGCGCGGCACGCGGCGCACGCTGGTGCGGGTGCTGGAGACCGCGCTGCGTCTCGCGCATCCGGTGGTTCCGTTCATCACCGAGGAGCTCTGGCAGAAGCTCGCGCCCCTCGCGGGAAAGAAAGGCGACACGATCATGCTGCAGCGTTACCCGCAGTCGCAGCCGGAGAAGATCGATGAGGGCGCGGAGCGCGACATGGCGCTGCTGAAGGACTGGACGCTGGCGACGCGCAACCTGCGCGCCGAGGCGAAGCTCGCGCCCGGCGAGCGCCTGCCGCTCTATGCGAGCGTCGCGCCGCCGGTGGCCGATGTGCCCGGGATGCTTGCGGGACTGCAGTCCCTCGCGCGTCTAAGCGAGGTGAAGATCACGCCTG
>DASQIG010000175.1:0-21660 GCA_035631735.1 Burkholderiales bacterium
GTGCCGTAGGAATTCGCGCGCGCAGAATGCTGCAGCTTGGCGATCGCGTCCGGCGTCCAGGTGTGGTCTTCGCCGCGCACGCGCCAGGCGTATTCGCCGCCGGCATCGAGCATCGTCGCGAGCACCGGGTCGCGCTCGTCGAACGCCGCGCGATGCACGCGCATCGCCTCCTCGGCGACCTGGAAGACGTCGATGCCCTCGACGTTCGACGCGGTGCCGGTGAAATACTTTTCGACCATCGACCTCGCCAGCCCGACCGCCTCGAACTGCTGCGAGCCGGTGTAGGACATGTAGGTGGAGATGCCCATCTTGGACATCACCTTCTTCAGTCCCTTGCCGATCGCCTTGACGTAGTTCTTGATCGCCTTGGAGCCGGAGCCCGGGCCGAGCGCCAGCACCGTTTCCAGCGCCAGGTAGGGATGTACGGCCTCGGCGCCATAGCCGCCCAGCAAGGCGAAGTGGTGTACTTCGCGCGCGCTGCCCGTCTCGACGACCAGGCCAGTGGAGGTGCGCAGGCCTTTGCCAACCAGGTGCTGGTGAATTGCGGAGAGCGCGAGCAGCGCCGGAATCGCCACGCGCTCGCGGTCGATCAGCCGGTCGGAGATCACGATGACCGAGTAGCCCGAGCGCACCGCGTCCTCGGCCTGCGCGGCGAGCGAGGCCAGGCGCGCTTCGACGGCGTCCTTGCCCCAGGCGACCGGGTGCGTGATATCGAGCTCGCAGCTCTTGAACTTGCCGCCGGTGTAGCGCTCGATGTGCCGGATCTTCTCCATCTCGAAGAAGTCGAGCACCGGCTGGCTGACTTCCAGGCGCAACGGCGGGTTCAGCTCGTCGATACCGAGCAGGTTCGGCTTCGGCCCGATGAAGGAGACGAGCGACATCACCAGCTCCTCGCGGATCGGGTCGATCGCGGGGTTGGTGACCTGGGCAAAGAGCTGCTTGAAGTAGTGGTACAGCGTCTTGTTCTTGTTCGACAGCACCGCGAGCGGCGAGTCGTTGCCCATCGAGCCGACCGGCTCCTCGCCGGCGGCGGTCATCGGCTGGAGGATGAACTTGACGTCCTCTTGCGTGTAGCCGAAGGCCTGCTGGCGGTCCAGCAGCGCAACGCGCGACTTGTACGGCTGGGGCTTCTCGCTCTCGACCTCGTCGAGCTTCACGCGGATACGCTCGATCCACTCGGCGTAGGGCTTGGCGCTGGCGAGCGAGTCCTTGAGCTCCCGGTCGTCGATGATGCGGCCCTTCTCCAGGTCGACGAGGAACATCTTGCCGGGCTGCAGGCGCCACTTCTTGACGATGCGCTCTTCGGGCACCGGCAGGCAGCCGCACTCGGAGCCCATGATGACGAGATCGTCGTCGGTAACGATGTAGCGCGAGGGACGCAGGCCGTTGCGGTCTAGCGTGGCGCCGATCTGGCGCCCGTCGGTGAAGGCGATCGAGGCGGGGCCGTCCCAAGGCTCCATCATCGCCGCGTGGTATTCGTAGAACGCACGCCGCTGCGGGTCCATCAGCGTGTGGTTCTCCCACGCTTCCGGGATCATCATCATCATGGCGTGGGCGACCGAGTAGCCGCCCATCACCAACAGCTCGAGAGCGTTGTCGAACGAAGCGGAGTCGGACTGGCCGTCGTAGATCAGCGGCCAGATCTTCTTCAGGTCGTCGCCGAGGATCGGCGAGGAGATCGCGCCCTGGCGCGCGCGAATCCAGTTGACGTTGCCGCGCAGCGTGTTGATCTCGCCGTTGTGGCAGATCATGCGGAACGGGTGCGCCAGGTCCCACGACGGGAACGTGTTGGTCGAGAAGCGCTGGTGGATCAGAGCGAGCGCCGATTCGACGCGCGCATCCTTGAGATCGAGGTAGTACTCGCCGACCTGGTGCGCGAGCAGCATGCCCTTGTAGCAGACGGTGCGTGCCGACATCGACGGCACATAGAACTGCTTGGCGTGCTTGAGCTGGAGCGCCTGGATGGCGTGCCCGGAGCTCTTGCGGATGATGTAGAGCTTGCGCTCGAGCGCATCGGTCACCGTGAGGCGCCGCCCGCGGCCGATGAACACCTGGCGGATCACCGGCTCGAGCTGGATCGCCGGTTGCGCGAGGTCGGAGTTATCGACCGGCACGTCGCGCCAGCCGAGCAGATGCTGGCCCTCATCCTTGATCGCGCGCTCGATCTCGTATTCGCAGGCGATGCGCGAAGCCGGATCGCGCGGCAGGAACACCATGCCGACGCCGTACTGGCCGGCGGGCGGCAGCTTCACGCCTTGCTTCGCCATCTCCTCGCGGTAGAAGCGATCCGGGATCTGGATCAGGATGCCGGCGCCGTCGGAGAGCTTCGGATCCCAGCCCACCGCGCCGCGATGCGTGAGATTGCGCAGCACCGTGAGCCCTTGCTCGACGATGGTGTGCGACTTGCGGCCCTTGATATTCGCGACGAAGCCGACGCCACACGCGTCATGCTCGTTCTCAGGGCGATACAGCCCTTGCGGCTCTAAGCCCATGCGGAAGGCGGGGTTGTGCGGCTATGCACAAAAGTGGGGTCCGGCCTTTGAATATACCGTTGTAGTCCCAGTGCTACAAGGTTTACTGCGCTGCAGCGGCGATAGTCGCGTCGACGAGGCGCTGATCCACATCGCTCTTCAACGATGCCCGCCCGATGGCGTCGAGCAGCACGAAGCGCACCCGGCCGTCGGCGCTCTTCTTGTCGAGGGCGATGAGCTCGTGCCAGCGCTCACGCGCGAGCTGTGGCGGGCGAATGGGCAGACCGGCGCGCGAAATCAGGGCGGTAATACGCTCGACAGCGGCGCCCGGCAAGGTGCCCGCACGTGCGGACAGGTGCGCCGCCATCGCCATGCCGGCCGCCACCGCCTCGCCGTGCAGCCAGGGACCGAAGCCGGTGGCGGCTTCAATAGCGTGGCCAAAGGTGTGCCCCAGGTTGAGCAGCGCGCGCCGGCCGGTTTCGCGCTCGTCCTCGGCGACCACGGCCGCCTTGAGCTCGCAGGATCGCCGCACCGCGTAGATCAGCGCGCCGCGTTCGCGGGCAAGGAGCTTGTCGATGTGGCTCTCGAGCCAGGCGAAGAAAGGCGGGTCGAGCGCGACGCCGTGCTTGATCACCTCGGCAAGGCCGGCGCGCAGCTCCCGGTCGGGTAGCGAATCCAGGGTCGCCACATCGCTGATCACGGCGAGCGGCTGGTGGAAGGCGCCGATCATGTTCTTGCCGCGCGCGTGGTTTATGGCCGTCTTGCCGCCGACGGCGGAGTCGACCTGCGCGAGCAGCGTGGTCGGCACCTGCACGAAGCGCACGCCGCGCTGGTAGACCGCCGCGGCAAAGCCGGCGAGATCGCCGACCACGCCGCCGCCGAGAGCGACGATGGCGGCGTCGCGGCCGAGGCGCGCGTCGAGCAGGGCATCGAACACGCGCTCGAGCGTCGCCCAGCCTTTCGCGCGCTCGCCGTCCTCGACCACGATCTCGGTTACGCGTGCGCCGGTGCGCTCGAGAGCGGCGCGCACTCGAGCGAGGTAAAGCGCAGCCACGACCTGGTTCGTGACGATGGCGACGCAGGCGCCGACATGCGGCGCGTAGAGCTCGCTGCGCTCGATGAGCGAGGCGCCGATGTGGATCGGGTAGGCGCGGCTGCCGAGCGCTACGCTGACTGTTTCCATCGCACGGCGAGCTGTTCGGCAATCGTGCGGCCGAGCGCCTGCACGCCCTGGCGGCCGCTGTCGACCACCAGGTCGGCAATGGCGCGATACAGCGGATCGCGCTCGGAATGCAGCACGCGCAGCCGCGCCAGCGGATCGGGCGTCGCGAGGAGCGGCCGGTTGCGGTCCTGGCGCACCCGCTCGAACAGATCTTCGGGCCGCGCGTAGAGGTAGATGACCGTGCCGCGGCCCGCGAGGCGACGGCGGTTGTCCTCCGCCAGTACCGCGCCGCCGCCGGTGGCGAGCACGATGCCCTCGAGCGCCGTGAGCTCGGCCAGCGTCTGCGCCTCGCGCGCGCGAAAGCCGGCCTCGCCTTCGATGTCGAAAATGGTCGGCACCTTGACGCCGCAGCGCCGCTCGATCTCGTGGTCCGAATCGACGAAGCGCAGCTTCAGGCGCCGCGCGAGCAGCCGCCCGACGGTGGTCTTGCCGGCGCCCATCATGCCGACGAGGAACAGGTTGCCCGGCCGGTTCATGACGGCATTGTAGGAACAAAAACGGCCGGGGAGACCCGGCCGTGCAAAGCCGCACTAAGCGGCAATCAGCGAATGCTCAGGCGCTCGTTCATGATGCGCGGCGTGATGAAGACGAGCAGCTCCGTCTTGCCGGTGCTCACCGCGCTGTTCTTGAATAGCCACCCGACCAGCGGCAAATCGCCGAGCAGCGGGATCTTGGTGATGTCGGTGCGGTCGTTCTGCTCGTAGATGCCGCCGATCACCACGGTGCCGCCGTTCTCGACCAGCACTTCGGTCTTGACGTGCTTGGTATTGATCTGCACGCCGGCGGGGGTGGTGGCGCCGGGCTGATCCTTGTTCACGTCGAGCGTCATGATGATGTTGCCGTCGGGCGTGATCTGCGGCTTCACCTTGAGCGCGAGGTTGGCCTTGCGGAACGCGACCGAGGTGGCGCCCGAAGAGGTCGCCTGCTGGTACGGAATTTCCGTGCCCTGCTCGATCACCGCCTCGACCTGGTCGGCCGTGAGCACGCGCGGGCTCGAGATGATCTTGCCCTTGCCGTCGGCCTCGAGCGCCGAGAGCTCGAGGTAGAGGAAGCGCTCCATCGACGAGTTGAAGATCGAGAGCGAGAGCGAGCCGGCGTTGAAGCCATTCAAGCCGTTGGCCGGCAGCACGACCATCTGCGTGTCCGGGATGAAGCTGCCGCTCGTAATGGTGGCCTGGCCGGTCTGCTCGCCCGAGCCCAGATAGTTGCCGCTCGGCAGGATGCGGGCGCCGCTGCCGAGCGGCGAGCCGGGCGTGCCGCCGCGCAGGCCGCGGTTGTCGACGTAGCCGAGCTTGACGCCGAGGTTGCGGCTGAAGGTCTCGTTCGCCTCGACGATGCGCGCCTCGATCATCACCTGGCGCACCGGCACGTCGATTTTCGCGAGCAGCTTGCGCACCTCGTCGAGCCGGCTCGGCACGTCCTGCACGAACAGCGTGTTGGTGCGCGCGTCGACGACGGCGCTGCCGCGCTTCGAAAGAATGCGCTGGTTCGGGTCCGACAGCAGCTTCTGCACGTCGATCGCTTTCTGATAGTTCATCTGGAAGCTCTCGGTGCGCGTCTGCTCGAGGTCGTTGATCTGCTGCTGCGCCTCGAGCGCGAGCTTCTCGCGCGTCGCGAGCTCGTCGCGCGGCGCGATCCAGATGACGTTGCCGCTGCGCCGGCTGTCGAGGCCGCGCGTCTGCAGGATGATGTCGAGCGCCTGATCCCAGGGTACGTCCTTCAGGCGCAGCGTGATGTTGCCGGTCACCGTGTCGCTGGTGATGATGTTGAGGTCGGTGAAGTCGGCGATCACGTTCAGCACCGCGCGCACTTCGACGTTCTGGAAGTTGAGCGAGAGCTTCTCGCCGGTGTAGCGGCCGCGCGGTGCGCCGCGCGTGGTGTCGATCACCAGCGGTTTCACCTCGAGCACGAACTGCGTGTCGGACTGGTACGCGGTGTGCTCCCACTGGCCCTTGGGCTCGATCACCATGCGCACGTTCTCGCCCTGCTGGAAGGTGGCGACCGTGTTCACCGGCGTGCCGAAGTCGACGACGTCGAGGCGCCGGCGCAGGTTTTCGGGCAGCGCGGTCCGCAGGAACTCGACGATGATGTTCTGCCCCTGCTGGCGGATATCGATGCCGGTGGTGGTGTCGGAAAGATCGACCACCACGCGGCCCTCGCCGCCGCGGCCGCGGCGGAAGTCGATGTCGCGGATGGCGTGCTTGGTGTCGCCGCGTCCGTCGGCAAAGCGCGCCACCTGCCCGCCCGGCGCGGTCGCCGCCACGGGCGGCTCCGAGAGCGTGATCAACAGGTTGCGGCCGTCGATGATCGCCTCATGCGACACGGGTCGGCGCAGGTTAAGCACCAGGCGCGTGCGGTCGGTGCCCTGCACCACGTTCATGCTGCGCAGGTCGCCCTGGCCGATGTCCTGCGCCGCGCGCCCCAGCGCATTCACGGTGTTCGGGAAATCGAAGGCGATGCGCGCCGGGTTGGTGACCGCGAAATTCGGCGGCACGGCGGCGAGCGGCTCCTTGGTCGTGATGCGCACGAGCGTCTTGCCGCCCTGCTGGGTGACGTCGAAAGCCTCGATGCTGTTCGCCTGCGCCAGCGCGAGCCCCAGGCCGGCGAGCCACAGGGCGCACACGTAAAGAAGCATTTTCGTTTTCATTGTTGTGCCTCCACGATTTGAAGCGGGGCTACAAAAGCGCTCTCGACCTCATTTGCCGGCTTCCACGAGTTGCAGTGCGCTGGTGCGTTCGACCCATTCTCCGGTCCCGTCCTGGACCAGCTCCTTCAGCTTGATCTGGGCTTCGTCGATTGCCGTGATCACGCCAAAGTTCTGCCCCATGTAGTTGCCCTTGTGCACGCGGTAGAGGTTGGGGCCCGCCTTTACCAGCGCGAAAGTTTCCTTGTCCTGGCTGATGGTGCCGAGCATCTGGATCGACTCGAGCGGGAAGGCTTCCAGCGGCTCCTTGACGCGCTTTTCATGCTCTGCGAGCTTCGCCTGGCCGGCCGAGGAACGCCCGCTAGTCGCGACTTCGATGCGCTCGGAGCGGAACGGATCGACCTGCCCTTCGCTGGTATACGGCACCGGCTCGTAGGGTCGCACCTGCGGCAGCGGCGGCACCTGGCCGCGGAAATCCTTGGTAAGCTGCGCGAGCTCCTGCTTCAGGTCGCCGTGCTCCTCGCCGCTACAGCCGGCGAGCAGCGCCAGGCTCGCGCCAAGCGCAATGGATCGTAAGCGGTTCATCTTTTCGCCGCTCCTTTGCGCGCCGCCTGCGCCGCCTTGCGCTGCACGGCGATCTCATCCTCGTCGAGGTAGCGGAAGGTACGCGCCGTTGCATCCATCGTCAGCTGATTGTCCTTGCCGGCCGTGATGGTGACGTCGTTCAGCGTCACGATGCGCGGCAGCTGGCCGACGTCGCTCGCAAACGCGCCCATGTCGTGATAGTTGCCCACGACCTTCACCGCGATCGGCCGCTCGGCATAGAAATCGCGCGTGATCTCCGAGGGCGCCGGGCGGAAAAGGTCGAACTGCAGCCCGCGGCCGAGACCCGCCTGGTTGATGTCGACGAGCAAGGCGTCCATCTGCGAGCGGTTGGGCAGCTGGCGCAGCAGCGCGCCGAACTGGGTATCGATCTCGCGCAGCTGCTGGCGGTGCAGGTCGAGGTTGATCGCCTGTTTTTTCTTGGCGAGGTACTCCTCCTTGAGCTTCTCCTCCTTGCCGCGCAGTTCTTCAAGCTCGTCGATCTGCGAGCGCGTATCGGCCAGGAAACCGGCCACCGGCACCGCCACGATGATCAGCAGCCACACGAAGACCTTGGGCACGGTGTGCCAGGTGCCCGGGTCCTTCCAGTTGGTGCGCTTGAACTCGTCGAGGATGGCGTTGAAGTTGAGCGCCATGGCTAGCCTTTCTTCGCTGCGGCGCTCGGCGCAGGCGCCGATTCCACCGGCGTGCGCTTCAGCGAGACGAACAGGGTGAACTCCGATACGCGACGCTTGTCGAGCGCCGCCGCCTTGACTTCGATCAGCTCCGGGTCGCCGAGCCAGCGCGATGCCTCGATGTTGCGCATCAGCGTCGAGACGCGGGCGTTCGATTGGGCGTAGCCGAGCAGCTGCACGCGCATGCCCTTCTGCGAGATGGACCTCAGGAACACGCCCTCCGGCATCTGCTTCACCAGCTCATCGAGCAGGTGCACCGTCTGTGCGCGGTCCGCCTGCAGCGTCTCGATGATCTGCTTGCGCGCGAGCAGCGCCGCGATTTCATCCTTGAGCTTGTCGATCTCGGCGATCTCCTTGTCGAGCTTGCCGATTTCGCTCTTCAGGAACTGGTTGCGTCCGTCCTGGTTGCTGATCAGGTCCGCATAAGTGATGTGCACAGCGAGGACGATGACCAGGCCGAGCGCCGCGGCGAGGCCCGAAACCAGAGCAAAGTGCTTCTTTGCGCGCGCGCGCCGCTCGGCGCGGTGCGGCAGCAGGTTGATGCGGGCGGCGTTCATTGCGGGTCGAACCTCCTCATGGCGAGGCCGCAAGCGACGATCAGCGACGGTGCATCGACGATCAGGCGCTTGAGCTGCACGCGCGGCGAGGTCTGCATCTGCGCAAACGGATTGGCGACGCTGGTGGGCACCTGCGCCCGCGTGTTGACCACCTCGTCGAGGCCCGGGATCACGGCCGAGCCGCCGGCCAGCAGGATGTGCTCGACGCTGTGGTACTGCGTCGAGGTGAAGAAGAACTGCAGTGCACGCTGGATCTCCGTGGCGAGGTTCTCCATGAACGGCCGCAGCACCTCGGCCTCGAAGTCGTCGGGCAGCCCGCCGGAGCGCTTGGCGTTTTCCGCCTCCTCCGGGCTCATGCCGTAGCGCGTGACGATTTCCTGCGTCAGCTGATTGCCGCCGAACGCTTGCTCGCGGGCATACACCGACTGCTCGTTGCGCAGCACCGTGACGTTCATGACATTCGCGCCGACGTCGACCACTGCGATGTTCTGGTCCTTGCCAGCGTTGGGCAGCGCCTGCACGACCAGGGACAGCGCGGTCTGCTGGGCGAACGACTCGACATCCATGACGAGCGCCTTCAGTCCGGCCGATTCGGCCACCGCGACGCGGTCCTCCACCTTCTCCTTGCGCGTGGCCGCGATCATCACTTCCTGCTCGTCAGGCGTCGCCGCCGAGGGGCCGACGACTTGGAAGTCGAGGTTCACTTCCTCGAGCGCGAACGGAATGTACTGGTTCGCTTCGCTCTCGACCTGGACTTCCAGCTCCGCTTCGCGCAGGCTCGCCGGCACGACGATCTTCTTGGTGATCACCGCGCCCGTCGGCACCGCCATGGCGACGTGCTTGGTGCGCGTGCCGAGGCGCTTGTGCGCGCGGCGCACGGCATCGGTGACCGCCTCCAAGTTGTTGATGTTGCCGTCGACGACCGCGTCGCGTGCGAGCGGTTCAATTGCGTAACGCTCGACGCGATACACGCCTTTGCCGGCGTCGACGATCTCCAGCATCTTGACCGACGACGAGCTGATGTCGAGTCCAAAGAGCGGAGGCGCCTTGGGCGTAAACAGATCGAAATTCATTACTCATTTCCCCTTTGCGTATCGCGGCTTAGCTGCGATACGTAGAATTGGCGTTAAATGCTAGCAACAACCCCTCCGGGTGTCTAGTTAAGTATCCCCGGAGGGTGACGCGGTATGATGGGACGAGCGTTCACGCGCCCGCAATAGCGCGCTTTTTACGGTCTAACCCCCGATGTGGCTTCGGTTTCTTGGCTTTCCGCTGGCCTTGCTGGCGGGCTTGGGCACGGCTGCGGTGCTGCTGCTCGCGCTGGTCATCGTGCTCGCCTATCCGAACCTTCCCGAGCTCGGTGCGCTGACGGCCTATCAGCCGAGGATTCCGCTGCGCATCTACACAGCCGAGGGAACGCTCATCGGGGAGTTTGGCGAGGAGCGGCGGGCGGTTGTATCGATCGCCGAGGTCCCTGCGCAACTGAAGAACGCCATCATTGCGGCAGAGGACGAGCGCTTCTACCAGCACCCCGGCATTGACTACATCGGCGTACTGCGCGCCGCTTATGCCAACCTGATCGCCGGCGGCCGCCGCCAGGGCGCGAGCACCATCACGATGCAGGTGGCGCGCAACTTCTTCCTGTCATCGGAAAAGACGCTCACGCGCAAGCTCTACGAGGCGCTCCTCGCCTTCAAGATCGAGCACAGCTTGAGCAAGGAGCAGATCCTCGAGCTGTACATAAACCAGATTTATCTCGGCCAGCGCGCCTATGGCTTTGGCGCGGCCTCGCAGATCTATTTCGGCAAGGCCCTCGGGCAGCTGAGTCTCGGCGAGCTTGCGATGCTCGCGGGTCTGCCCAAGGCGCCCTCGCTTTACAACCCAATTGCCAACCCGCAACGCTCCAAGCAGCGCCAGCAATATGTGCTGCGCCGCATGAACGAACTGGGATACATTACTGCAGCGCAATATGACGAGGCGTTGAAAGCACCGCTGCGAGCAAGACGCGAAGTAAGCGAATACTCAGTACACGCCGAGTACCTGGCGGAAATGGTGCGCCAGGCACTCGCCGAACACTACCCCGAAGACGTATATACGCGCGGCTTTCGCGTCTATACGACGCTGCGTGCAGCGGACCAGGAAGTCGCATACGAGGCCGTGCGCAGGGGCGTGCTGGATTACGACCGGCGCCAGGGCTATCGCGGGCCCGAAGGCTTCTTCGACTTGCGGCCCACTGCCGCCGAAGACGAGTACGACGACGCGCTCGCCGAGCATCCGGACAGCGACGATCTGCTCGCCGCGGTAGTGCTTTCCGCCGATCCGCGACAGATAGAAGCCGCCTTGCGCACCGGCGAGAACGTCAGCATCAGCGGCGAAGGCCTGCGTTTCGCGGCGCGCGCGCTCGACCCGAAGACCGCAGTGCAGAAGCGCATTCGCCGCGGCTCGATCATTCGCGTGCAGCGCGAGGGCAAAATCTGGCAGATCGGGCAACTGCCGGAGGTCGAGTCCGCGTTCGTGGCGCTCGATCCGCGCGATGGCGCGATTCGCGCGCTGGTGGGCGGCTTCGACTTTGCGCGTACCAAGTTCAACCACGTCACCCAGGCGTGGCGCCAGCCCGGGTCCGCCTTCAAGCCGTTCATCTACTCCGCCGCGCTCGAGAAGGGCTTCACTCCGGCCACCGTGATCCCCGACGAGCCGGTGGTGCTGGAGGCGGAGGAGACCGGCAGCCAGCGCTGGGAGCCGAAGAACTACGACGGCAAGTTCGAAGGGCCGATGCGGCTTCGCATGGCGCTCGCCAAGTCGAAGAACATGGTCTCGATTCGCATCCTCGATGCGATCGGGCCGAAGTACGCGCAGGACTACATCACGCGCTTTGGCTTCGACGCCGAGCGTCATCCGCCCTACCTCACCATGGCGCTTGGCGCCGGCTCGGTGACCATGTGGCAGCTCGCGCGCGCCTATTCGGTGTTCGCCAACGGCGGCTATTTCGTGCAGCCCTACTTCATCCACAAGATCGTGGATGACCGCGGCAACGTGCTCGCACTCGCCGAGCCGCGGCGTGCTGGTGACGAGGCGCTGCGCGTCATCGACGCGCGCAACGCTTTCATCCTCGACAACATGATGCAGGACGTAACGCGCGTCGGCACTGCAGCACGCGCGGCACGCCTGGGACGCACCGACATCGCGGGCAAGACCGGCACCACCAACGAGTTCGTGGACGCGTGGTTCGCCGGCTACCAGCCGGCGCTGGTGGGAATCTCCTGGGTGGGATTCGACCAGCCCAAGACGCTCGGCAAGAACCAGACGGGCGCCGTAGTAGCGCTGCCGATCTGGGTCTCCTACATGGAAAAGGCGCTGAAGGACGCTCCCGAAATGCCGCGGGAGATGCCGCCAGGCGTGGTGGTGATACCGACAGGGCCGTTTCCCGCCGTCCCGGGCGACACGCGCCTCGTGCCCGAATACTTCTTCCAGGAAGCAGTACCGCCGCCAGAAGTGTTGCGGCCGGAGCCGGTGCCGGCGCCCACTCCGCAGCCCCCGCCGCTGCCCGAGCCGCAGGCTCAACCGCCCGCCTAGGGCGCGAGCCGGACGCTGCCACCGCTCTGCGCCGAAACCAGCTTCGACAGCGCGGCGAAGAGTTCCGTGCCTTCCCGCGTGTCGCGCCACGCCGCGCCGTCCCAACGGAAATGGAAACCGCCGGCGCGCGCCGCGACCCACAGCTCGCGTGCGGCAGCGTGGCGATTGATCACCATGCGCGAGCCGTCCGCGAACTCGATCTCGAGCACGCCGCCTTCCTTCAGCTCGACGTCCGCGTCGACCCCGCTCGCTTCCAACGCCGCTTCGATGCGCTGGAGCGCCTCGTCGGCGCGCTGCCCAAACTCCCGCTCGTCCATTAACATCGTGATTTTATGCGCTTACTCGCCCTCGTCGCGGCACTCGCGCTCGGCGCGTCGGCCTGCGGCCAGCGGGGGCCGCTTTACCTGCGCGACAACCCGCCGCCGGGCGTGAAGCCGGAAAAGCGCGACACTTACAAGCCCGTGCCTTACCCGCCGTCCGCGCCGGAAGAAAACCGCTAGGCGCGCCCTTGTCCTTCGACTATCGCAACGGCGTGCTCTGCGCCGAGGACGTGCCGCTCGACGACATCGCGCGGCGCTTCGGTACGCCCTGCTACGTGTACTCGCGCGCCGCCATCGAATCGGCCTATCGCGAATTCACCACCGCGCTTGCCGGTCGCGACGCGCTGGTTTGCTACTCCGTCAAGGCGAACTCGAATCTGGGGGTGCTCGCGCTGCTCGCGCGCCTCGGCGCGGGCTTCGACATCGTGTCCGGCGGCGAGCTCGCGCGTGTGCTCGCGGCAGGAGGCGAGGCGGCCAAGACGCTTTTTTCCGGCGTCGGCAAGAGCGAGGCGGAGATCGAGCTCGCGCTCGCGAAAGGCATCGGCTGCATCAACCTGGAGTCGCAGGCAGAGCTCGAGCGGGTCGCGCGCATCGCGCAGCGCCTTGCGCGCCGCGCACGCGTTGCGTTGCGCGTGAACCCGGATATCGATGCGCGCACGCACCCCTATATCTCCACCGGGCTGCGCGAAACCAAGTTCGGCATCGCGCACGCCGAGGCCGAGCGGCTCTGTCTTCGTGCCTCGCGCATGGCGGAGCTCGAGCTCGTCGGCATCGGCTGCCACGTCGGGTCGCTCCTCCCCGATGCCGCGCCCTTCGTGGCCGCGGCCGCGCGGCTCGGCGAGCTCGTCGATCGCCTGGCGGCGGCCGGCGTGCACCTGCGGCATATCGATGTCGGCGGCGGCATCGGCATCCGCTACCGGGAAGGCGAGGCGCCGCAGCCGATCGCTGCGTTCGTGCGCGGCACGCTCGCGGCGCTTGGCCCTCGGCCGCAGCAGCTGATCTTCGACCCGGGCCGCTCCATCGTGGGCAACGCCGGCGTGCTGCTCACGCGCGTGGAATACGTGAAACCCGGCGCGGCGCGCAACTTCCTGGTCGTCGACGCGGCGATGAACGACCTGATCCGGCCGCCGCTGTATGACGCGTGGCACGAAGTACGCAACGTGCGGGCGAGCAGCGCCGGCGAGACCGTATACGACGTCGTCGGCCCAGTCTGTGAAAACGCCGATTTCCTCGCCCGCGAGCGCCGCATCGCTGCCCGCGAGGGCGACCTGCTGGCGATCCTCTCGGCCGGCGCCTACGGCATGGTGATGAGCTCGAACTACAACTCCCGCCCGCGCGCCGCCGAGGTGCTGGTGCAGGGCGCAAATACGCATCTGGTGCGCCGCCGCGAGTCGGTCGAAGAGTTGTTTGCGGCCGAGCAGATTCCGGGATGACAATCGCTGTTTCCTTGACCCGCCCCTGCACATGACTCCCCCCCGCCGCCGCCTGCTGATGGGCGCGGTGCTGCTCGTCATACTTGCGGCGGCGCTCGCCATCTATTCCGACGTGGGCAACGATCTCGCCGCGCGGGTGGCGTCCTACTTCAGCATCGACATCCGCGCGAAGGAAGCGCGCAAGGCTGCCAAGGGTCCGCCGCCGGTCATGGTGACGGTCGCCGCCGCTCTCCAGGAAACGGTGCCAGTGCGCGTGCAGGTCATCGGCAATGTGGAGCCGTACCTCACCGTCGGCGTCAAGGCGCGCGTCGACGGGCAGATCAACGCCGTCAACTTCCGCGAAGGCGAGCAGGTGCGCAAAGGCGACGTGCTGTTTCGCATCGATCCACGGCCGTACGAGGCGGCGCTGCGTCAGGCGCAAGCGAACGGGCTGCGTGATCGCGCCGCGCGCGACCAGGCGCGCTCGCAGGAGCGCCGCTACCAGGATCTGCTCGATAAGAATTTCGTATCGAAGGAGGCGTACGCGCAGATCCGTACCAACGCCGAGACCGCCGAGGCGACCGCCCAGGCGAGCGAGGCGGCGCTCGAAAACGCGCGCCTCAATCTCGAGTACTGCACCATCCGCTCGCCCCTGGAGGGCTACGTCGGCAAGGTTCTCCTGCAGGCGGGCAATCTGGTGCGCGCGAACGACGTCAACCCGCTTGTGGTGATCAACCAGGTGCGGCCCGTATACGTGAGCTTCGCCGTGCCCGAGCAGACGCTCCCCGAGATCCGCAAGTACCAGGCGGCCTCGCCGCTGCGTGTCGATGTCATCCCGCCCGATCGCGGCGCCGCGCCGATCGCCGGGCGCCTGGTGTTCATCGACAACGCGGTCGATCCGTCAACCGGCACCATCCGCCTGCGCGCGCAGTTCGACAATGCCGACGCGGCGCTGTGGCCCGGGCAGTTCGTCAACGTCAGCCTGCGGCTCTACGAAGAGCCCGACGCGATCGTGATCCCGTCGCAGGCGATCCAGAGCGGGCCCCAGGGACAGTACGTCTACGTGGTGGACGACGACATGGTCGCCGACGTGCGGCCGATCGCGGTGCAGGAAATCGACGGCGAGCGCGCCATCGTGGCGCGCGGCCTCATCAAAGGCGAGCGCGTGGTGACGCGCGGACAGCTGCGTCTCGGGCCGAAGACGCGCGTGCAGATCGGCAAGCCGGCCGCGGAGCCCGCTTGAACTTCTGCGAGCCGTTCATCCGCCGGCCGGTCATGACCGTGCTGGTGATGGCGGGCATCCTGATCTTCGGGCTCGCCGGCTACCGCCTGCTGCCGGTCTCCACGCTGCCCAACGTTGACTTCCCCTCGATCCAGATCACGGCCGAGCTGCCGGGCGCGAGCCCCGAGACGATGGCCTCCGCGGTCGCCACGGTGCTCGAGCGTCAGTTGTCCACCATCTCCGGCATCGACGAGCTGAGCTCGGTGAGCGGCCAGGGCGTGTCGCGCATCACGATCCAGTTCTCGCTTGACCGCGACATCGACGCCGCGGCGCAGGACGTGAATTCGGCCATCGCCTCCGCCGCGCGGCAGCTGCCGGCGACGATGCCGGCGCCGCCGTCCTTCCGCAAGGTGAACCCGGCCGACTTCCCGGTGTACTACCTCGCCCTGACGTCGGAGACCCTGCCGCTTTCCACGGTGGATGAGTACGCGGAGACCAATCTCGCGCAGCGCATCTCGACCATCAACGGGGTAGCGCAGGTGCAGGTGTTCGGCCAGCAGAAGTACGCGGTGCGGGTGCAGCTCGACCCGAACACGCTCGCCGCGCGCAGCATCGGCATCAACGAAGTCGAGCAGGCGGTGGCGAATGCCAACGTCAACCTGCCCACCGGGACGTTGTACGGCAAGGACCGCATGTTCGCGGTGCAGGCGACGGGGCAGCTGCAGGACGCCGCGGCGTTTCGCCCGATCATCGTCACCTACCGCAACGGCTCGCCGATCCGGCTGCATGAGCTCGGCCGCATCATCGACAGCGTGCAGAACGACAAGGTGGCCGCCTGGTTCAAGGGCAAGCGCGGCATCGTGCTGGCGATCTTCCGGCAGCCGGGCACCAACACGGTGGAAGTGGTCGACTCGGTGAAGCAGCTCCTGCCCACCTTCCGCGCCGAAGTGCCTCCGGCGATCGACATCCAGACGCTCTACGACCGCTCGGTCACGATCCGCGCGTCGGTCGACGAAGTGCAGCGCACGCTCTACCTCGCGCTGATGCTGGTCATCCTGGTGATCTTTTTATTCCTGCGCAACGTTCCGGCGACCGTAATTCCCGCGCTCGCACTGCCGATGTCGATCATCGGCACGTTCGCCGTCATGTATCTGTTCGGCTACAGCCTGGACAACATCTCGCTCATGGCGCTCACGCTGTGCGTCGGTTTCGTGGTGGACGACGCCATCGTGATGCTGGAGAACGTCACCCGGCACATCGAGCAGGGAAAGAGCGTATTGCAGGCGACGCTCGAGGGCTCCAAGGAGATCGTCTTCACCATCATTTCGATGACGCTGTCGCTCGCGGCGGTGTTCCTGCCGGTGCTCTTCATGGGCGGCATCCTCGGCAGGCTGCTGCACGAGTTCGCCGTCACCATCATGGCCGCGGTGCTGATCTCCGGCTTCGTCTCGCTCACGCTCACGCCGATGATGTGCAGCCGCATCCTGAAGCCGCATCGCGCGGAGGTGCGGCACGGGCGGCTTTACATGGCGTTCGAGCGCGCCTTCGACGCCTGGAAGCGCGCCTACGAGGTCAGCCTGCGCTGGACGCTCGCGCGTCAGGGCGCGGTGCTCGCGGCATTCCTGGTACTCCTCGGCGCGACCGGCTGGCTTCTCTTTAGCACGCCCAAGGGGTTCCTGCCGAGCGAGGACAGCGGCCAGCTGTTCTGCTTCGTGGAGGGACCGCAGGACATCTCGTTCGACGCCATGGCGTCGCTGCAGGCGCGCGTCGCCGAAATCATCCAGAGCGATCCCAACGTCGAAGCGGCGATGTCGTTCGTCGGCGCGACGGGCTTCTCCCCCTCGCTCAACGTCGGACGCATCACCATTACGCTGAAGCCGTTCAAGCAAAGAAAGCCCGCCGACCAGGTGGTGCGCGAGCTGCGCCCGAAGCTCGCCAACGTGATCGGCGGCAAGGTGTTCATCCAGAACGTGCCTGCCATCCGCATCGGCGGCCAGCTCACGAAGAGCCCTTACCAGTACGTGATGCGCAGCGCGAACATCGAGGAGCTCTATCAGTGGGCGCCGCGCATCGAGGACAAGCTGCGCTCGCTTCCGGGACTCGTCGACGTGACGAGCGACCTGCAGATCACGCAGCCGCAGGTCACCGTGCAGATCGAGCGCGAGAAGGCTTCCGCGCTCGGCGTGTCGGCGCAATCGATCGAGATGGCGCTGAATGACGCTTACGGCTCGCGCCAGGTCTCGACGATCTACACCGCGACCAACCAGTATTGGGTGATCCTCGAGCTCGCCCCGCGCTACCAGAGCGACCCCTCGGTGCTGCCGCTGCTGTACGTGCGCTCCTCCACCGGCGCGCTGGTCCCGCTCGCCGCCGTCGCGCGCGTGGCGCATGGCGTCGGACCCCTGCAGGTGACGCATCTCGGGCAGCTCACCTCGGTGACCTTCTCGTTCGACTTGCGCCCGGGCGTGGCGCTCTCGCAGGCGATCGGCCAGGTGCAGGCGGCAATGGCGCAGCTGCAGGTGCCGGCCACGCTGACCGGCACGTTCTCCGGCACCGCGCAGGCGTTCCAGAGCTCGCTGCAAGGGATGGGCATCCTGCTGCTCCTCTCGATCGTGGTCATCTACCTGATCCTCGGTATCCTGTACGAGAGCTTCATTCACCCGATCACCATCCTGTCGGGCCTCGTGCCGGCGATGCTCGGCGCGCTGCTCAGCCTGCGCGCCATGGCCGCGGCTTTTCCGACGCTCGGCATCGAGCTCAACATGTATGCCTTCGTCGGCATGCTCATGCTGGTGGGCATCGTCAAGAAGAACGCGATCATGATGATCGACTTCGCCATCGACGCGCAGCGCACCCAGGGCATGCACGCCGAGGAGGCGATCTTCCACGCCGGCCTGGTGCGCTTCCGCCCCATCATGATGACCACCATGGCGGCGCTCATGGGAAGCCTGCCGATCGCCATCGGCTTCGGCGCGGGCGGCGGCGCGCGCATGCCGCTCGGCGTGGCGGTGGTCGGCGGGCTGCTCTTCTCGCAGATCATGACGCTCTACATCACGCCGGTCGTCTACCTCTACTTCGAGCGTCTGCAGGCGCGGTTGCAACGGCGCGCCGCGGCCGCTGGTGCGCATGCCGAGCAACCAAGAGGCGCGTAACCTCGCGGTGTTCTGCGATTTCGAGAACGTCGCGCTCGGCGTGCGCGAGGCACGCTACGCGCAGTTCGACATGGAGAAGGTGCTCGAGCGGCTGCTGCTCAAGGGCTCGATCGTGGTGAAAAAAGCCTACTGCGACTGGGAGCGCTACAAGGAATTCAAGGCGGCGATGCACGCCGCGGCCTTCGAGCTGATCGAGATCCCGCACCTGCGCCAGTCGGGCAAGAACTCCGCCGACATCCGCCTGGTGGTCGACGCGCTCGACCTCTGCTACACCAAGTCGCACGTCGACACCTTCGTCATCGTCAGCGGCGATTCGGACTTTTCTCCGCTGGTGTCGAAGCTGCGCGAAAACGCCAAGACCGTGATCGGCGTCGGCGTCAAGAACTCGAGCTCGGATCTGCTGATCGCGAACTGCGACGAGTTCATCTACTACGACGATCTGGTGCGCGCCGACGAGCAAAAGCGCCGCGCGGCGAAAAAGCGTCGCGAGTCGGCGCCGGCGGGCGAGGACAAGAAGCAGGAGGCCTTCGACCTCTTGCTCGAGACGCTCAACGCGCTCATCGCCGAGCGCGGCGAGGGCGAGCGTATCTGGGGCTCGATGATCAAGCAGGCGCTCAAGCGCAGGAAGCCCGGCTTCAACGAGTCCTACTACGGCTTCCGCGCCTTTTCGGATCTGCTCGAAGAAGCCGAGACCAAGGGCCTGGTCAAGCTCGAGCCGGATGAGAAGTCGGGCGGCTACGTCGTCCGGCCCGCAGCCTAGGCCCTCGGCCGCCGACCTGGCGGCAGCGCTTGGCAAGGGGATTCGCGATGTGCTCGCGCCGGGGCTGCGCGTGCTGTTCGTCGGCATCAATCCCGGCCTTTACACCGCGGCCACCGGGCATCACTTCGCGCGGCCCGGCAACCGCTTCTGGCCGGCGTTGCACGCGGCGGGCTTCAGCGACCGGCTGCTGCACCCGTCCGAGCAGCGCGAGTTGCTCAGGCGTGGTTACGGCATCACCAACCTCGTCAATCGCGCCACCGCGACCGCGGATCAGCTGGAGCGCGCGGAATTCATCGCCGGCCGAGCGCGCCTCGCCGCCAAGCTGCGGCGCCTGCGCCCGCGGGTGGTGGCGTTTCTCGGCGTGGGCGCCTACTGCCACGCCTTCGGCCTGCCGCGCGCCGCGCTCGGCGAGCAGCCGGCGCGCTTCGAAGGCGCGCGCGTCTGGGTGCTGCCCAACCCGAGCGGGCTCAACGCCAACTACCAGCTGCCGGCGCTGGTGCAGCTATTCCAGGCACTGAAGCGCGCAACTGAATAGCCGCCCGGCGCTCTAAGCCGTATGGCGACCAAACTCGAGAAGCCCCTGCGGCGCGAAGTCAGCATAGACGGCCAAGCCTACATGCTCACCATTACGCCCGAAGGGCTGAAGCTTGTGCCCAAGGGCAAGCGCAAAGGCCTTGAGCTCGCCTGGAAAGCGCTGGTCAGCGGGGACGCCGCGCTCGCCACCGCGCTCAATGCCTCGCTCGGGCGCTAAGGCTCGAGCTGCTTGTAGACGAGGTTGGCGAGGTGAAGCAGCTCGTCCTTGCTGAGATCGGCCGATGCGCACGCATAGCCGACCTCGCGGTCGATCCAGTAGAACACGCCGACGTTGTTCTCGCGTACGTAGCGGAAGGCCGTCTCGCGGTTGCGCGAGGCTTCGGTGCGCACATACAGCGTAAGGCGCCGTCCGTTCTGCGATTGGTACATGAACAGCGCCACCGGCCCGTTCTCGCCCGGCAGCAGACGGCCGCCGACCAGCGACATGCCGGCTTCGTCGAGCTTCGGCGCGCGCAGCTTGATGCCCAGGCGCTTGGAAAGCCAGGCGACGAGATGCTGCTCGTCGTCCGCGCCCACCTCGACCGGATGGCGCACCTCGGGCGAGTACGTCGCATGCGCCACCGCCGCGCGGCGCGCGATGAGCGTGCTGTCGGGCGCGGCCTGCGCCACCGGGGGCTCGTGCCGCAGCTGCCAGCCCGCCGGCCCGCCGATGGCAATGCCGAGCACGATCCAGCCGGCGACGGCAGCGGCGCGCCGCCAGGCGAAGCGTGGCGCCGCCGCCTGGGCGAGGCGCTCCGGCACCGGCTCCGACAGCATCGTCTCGTAGGCCGCGCGCACTTCCTTTCCGAGGCGCTGGTATGCCGCGACGCGCTCGGCCTCATCCGGACGCGCCGCGAGCCATGCTTCCACCACGGCGCGGCGCTCCGACGTCAGCCGGCCGTCGGCGTAGGCCTGCAGATCCGCTTCGCTGACGGGCAGCTCGCTCACCTGACCACTTTCAGCTTCGCGGCCGGGCTTTGCCCCAGCATCATGGCCCGCAGCTTCTCGCGCGCGCGAGAGAGGCGCGACATGACCGTGCCGATGGGAATACCGAGCGTGCGCGCCACCTCTTCGTAGCTCATCTCCTCCAGCGTCACGAGCAAGAGCACCGCGCGCTGATCCGCGGGCAGGCGCGCGATGGCGCGGTCCAAATCGCGCAGCACCAGCACATCGGGCTGCGTGCCGCGCTGGGCGAGCTCCGGCATCTCGTCGCCGAGCGGATCGGTGAGGCGCGTCGCGCGTATGCGATTCACATGGACGTTGTGCATGACGGTGAAAAGCCAGGCGCGCAGGTCGGTGCCCTGCCGGTAAAGGTGCAGCTTGGTCCAGGCGCGCTCCAGCGTATCCTGCACCAGGTCGTCTGCGCCGGCGCGATCGCCGACCAGCGCGCGCGCGTAGCGGCGCAGCCGCGGGATCAGCTCGACCAGGCGCTTCGCGTCATCCAAGGGGAACAGCCCTCCTCCGTCGGCTATTCCACGCTATTTGGGCTCGCCAGGCAATGGCGGCAAGCTGCGCAGATACGCGATGAGGGCGTCGAGATCCGGCAGCGCGAGCTTGCTCGCCGTATTGCGCACCACTTCGCTCATCGTGTCGCCGAGCACATCGCCGTCGGGGAATAGTCCGCTCGTCAGGATGTCCTTCAGCTCGCCGTCGCTGTAGCGCTTGAGCCGCGTCGGCGTGAGATTCGGCGCGGCGGTGCCTTCGCCGAGCTTGGCGCCGGCAAGGTAACGCTCCTTCTTCGGCCCGCCGAGCCAGTTGCGCGGCGTATGGCATTCGCCGCAGTGGCCTAGCGCTTGCACCAGGTACGCGCCCCGATTCAGCAGCACGCTCTTGCCCGGATCCGGCTGGAACGGGCCCGGCGTAAAGAACAGCCACTTCCAGACGAAGACCAGGAATCGCCAGCGGAAGAAAAAGCCGAGCTCATGCGGCCGGCTCGGCTGCGCGCTCGGCTTGACCGTGCGCAGATAGGCCCACAGGTCGCGCAGGTCCGCATCGGTGATGCGCGTGAACGACGGATAGGGAAACGCCGGGAAGTAGTGTGCGCCGTCGGGACGCCGGCCTTCGCGCAGCGCGCGCATGAAATCGGCGAATGACCAGCGCCCAATGCCCGCTTGCGGATCCGGCGTGATGTTCGGGCCGTAAAAGGTGCCGAAGGGCGTCTTGAGCGCGCGGCCCCCGGCGTACGGCACGGCGCCCTGACGCGTCTCGGTGTGACAGCCGATGCAGCCGCCCGCGGCAGCGAGGTATGCGCCGCGTTTCGCATCGCCTTGCGCAGCCGCGCCGCCCGCGGCGAGCAGAAAAAAAAGCCCCGCGATTGCGGGGCCTTTGGCGAAACTCAATCGCTACTGCTTCTGGCGGAAATTCTCGTGGCAGCCGCCGCAAGCCTTGGCCGCCGCGCCGATCTGTGCCTTCACCGCGTTTTCGTCCCCGCTCTGGCTTACCTGGTAGAGCTTATGCAACTCGTTCTCGAGGCGGCT
>DASQIG010000176.1:0-4342 GCA_035631735.1 Burkholderiales bacterium
CGCGGGCGCCTGCAACGCGGTGCTGCTGAAGCCGAACCAGGTCGGCACCGTCACCGAGACGCTCGCCTGCCTGGAAGCGGCGCGTGCGGCCCGCTATCGCGCCATTGTCTCTGCACGGTCCGGGGAGACGGAGGACGTGTCGATCGTGCACCTCGCGGTCGGCTGGGGCGTGGCCCAGATCAAGGTCGGCAGCTTCACGCGTTCCGAGCGCATGGCGAAATGGAACGAGGGCCTGCGCATCGAGGAAGCGCTCGGCGCGAAGGCATTGCCTTTCCCCGCGCGGAAACTCTTCAAGCCCTGATGGAGATTCGACGGGCGAGCGGGAGCGAAGCCGGCGAGTTGAGCGCGCTGGCCATCGCAGCGAAGGCGCATTGGGGATACGCGAGCGAGCGGCTGCGTGAATGGCGTTCAGAGCTCTCAATCACCCGGCAGGAGGTCAGGTCGCTGCTATTCACTCGAGCCCGCCGCTCAGGCCGGCGGCGCCGCCCACGTGATCGTGGACGCGGATCCCAACGCAGCGGCTTTCTATATGCGTTGCGGGGCAATTAAGGCAGGGGAAGTGCCAGCACCGATTCCCGGTGAACCGGGCCGCGTGCGTCCACAACTGAAGTTCAGGCGAGCGGCTCGATCCCTTGCGCGCTCAGCCGGTAACGGCGATCGCAGCCGGCGGCGGCCTGCTCGGAGTGCGTGGCGAGGATGGCGGCCGCGCCCCGCTCCTTTGTCTGCTGCCTGAAGAGCGCCAGCACCTGCCGCGCATTCTCCGGGTCGAGGTTTCCGGTCGGCTCATCGGCGAGCACGAGCTGCGGCTCGCCGCCGCGCGCGCGCGCGATCGCCACGCGCTGCAGCTCGCCGCCGGAGCGCTCGCGCGGCGTGCTCGCCTCGCGACCGCCGAGGCCCACCGCCGCAATCATCGCGCGCACGCGCGGCGCGTCGGTCACGCCGCGCAATAGCAGCGGCAGCGCCACGTTCTGCTCCACCGTGAGCTGCGGCAGCACGTGGAACGCCTGGAACACGAAGCCGTAGCGGTCGCGCCGCAGGAGCGTGAGCGCATCGTCGTCCATGCGCGTGAGCTCCTGCTTGTCGAAGAAGATCTGGCCTTCATCGACCGGCTCGAGCCCCGCGATCACGTTGAGCAGCGTCGACTTGCCGATGCCCGACTCGCCGATGATGGCGACGTACTCGCCGGCATTTACCTCGAGCGAAATGCGGTTCAGGACGGTGCGTGCGCCGTAGCGCTTGCCGACAGCGACGAGCCTGAGCACGCTTAGAATCGTACTATGTGGCCGCTCGGGAGGTTGGGGATGTTCTCTTTTCCATCTGTTGCACGTTCCATACTGATCGCACTGCTGCTCACGATCGTCGCGTGTTCAGCGAGGCAGACACCTGGCGATGCGCAAGGAGGCATGACAAAGCAGGCCGCCGCCTGCTGCCAGTGCAGCACGCCTGGCTCGGCGACGCTGACGAGCCTTCCGGTTTCCTGTGCCAGCGGCGTAACCAACGAGAGCGCCTGCAATGCGAGCTGTCATCCAAATATCGGCGCCATCATGACTGGCGGCTGCTCCGACGGAGTCCAATGCAAGTAGGCTTCATCGAGCAGCACGGCCTGTGGAGCGACGAGCAGCGTGCGCAGGCGCAAGCACTGAAACAGCGCCTCGAGCGCGAGCCGCTCGAGCTGATCCGCCTCGCGTGGGCCGATCCGCACGGCGCCTCGCGCGCGAAGGCGCTGTCGCCTGCCGCGTTGCTCGATGCGCTCGAGCGCGGCTACAACATCAACGTCGCCACCACCACGCTCGACTCGGCGGGCGCGCGCGTCTTCAGCTCGTTCACGCGCGGCGGCGGCATGGGGCTCGCCGAGATGACCGGCTCGCCGAACCTCGTCATCGTGCCCGACCCGACGACGTTTCGGCTGCTGCCCTGGGCAAGCGGCGTCGGCTGGGTGCTGTGCGACGAATACTTCCGCGACGGCAGGCCGTTTCACTTCTCGCCGCGGCATCTGCTCAAGCGCCAGCTCGCGCGCCTTGCGCGGCAGAACATGGAGCTGATCGTCGGGCTCGAAGTCGAGTGGTACCTCGCGCGCCTCGCGGAAGATCGGCTATCCGAGGAGCACGTCGGGATTCCAGGCGTACGCGGCCGCGCGATCCGCACCTTGCCGTTCGAGCCGGGCTACTCGTATCACTCCGAGACCAACATGGACGTGATGCAGCCGGTGCTCGGCGAGCTCGCGCGCGCCTATAGCGCCCTTGGGCTGCCGCTGCGCTCCCTCGAGAACGAATGGGGACCCGGGCAGGTGGAGTGCACTTTCTCGGCCGAGGGCGCGCTGCGCGCCGCGGACGATTGCCTGCTCTTTCGCACGGCGACCCGCCAGGTGTGCCGCCGTCTCGGCTGCTTCGCGACATTCATGGCGCGGCCGGCGCTCAAGGGCTACTACGCGAGCGGCTGGCATCTGCACCAGTCGCTCCGCGACAGCGCGGGCCGCAATCTCTTCGCCGGCAAGGACCTGCTCTCGCCGCTCGGCGATGCTTACCTCGCCGGGCTGCTCGAGCACGCCGGCGCGGCGACCGTATTCGCCACTCCTACCGTGAACGGCTATCGACGGTTCCGCCCGAACTCGCTCGCGCCCGACCGCGCCGGCTGGGGATACGATCATCGCGGCGCCATGGTGCGCGTGCTCGGCGGCCGCGACGATCCGGCGACGCGCCTCGAGAATCGCCTGGGCGAGCCGGGCGCGAACCCGTATCTCTTCATCGCGTCGCAGATCGTCACCGGCCTCGATGGCGTCGAGCGCTCGCTCAAACCCGGGCCGCGCGACGACGAGCCCTACACGGCGGAGCGGCCGCTCCTGCCGACCAGTCTCGGCCAGGCGCTCGATGCGCTGGAGGCGAGCGCGCTTTTTCGCCGCCAGCTCGGCGAGGTGTTCATCGACTACTACGTGAAGCTCAAGCGGAGCGAGTTCGGCCGCTACCGCAAATGGCTGAGCGAATACCGCGTGCCGGAAGCCGAGCCCACCGAATGGGAACAGAATGAGTACTTCGATTTTTTTTGAGCATCTCGTCCAGGAAGATCGCGTGCATCGGTCGATCTACACCGATCCGATGATCTTCGAGCTCGAGATGACGCACATCTTCGGCGGCGTGTGGTGCTACCTCGCGCACGAGAGTCAGCTCCCCCGCGCGGACGACTACCTCACCGGCAAGCTCGGCCTGCGGCCGATCATCGTGGTGCGCGACTCCAGCGGCAAGCTGCGCGCGCTCTTCAACCGCTGCACGCACCGCGGCGCGCGGGTGTGCCGCGAGACGCGCGGCAACGCGCGCAGCTTCCAGTGCCCGTATCACGGCTGGACGTATCTCAACAGCGGGAAGCTCCGCGGCGTGCCCTGGCCCGAGGGCTATGCCTGCGATTTCACCGATGGCAAGTACAACCTCGCGCAGGTGCCGCGCGTCGAGAGCTATCGCGGCTTCATCTTCGGCACGCTGAACGCGGACGCGACGTCGCTCGCCGACTACCTCGGCGCCGCAAAAGCGCCGATCGACCAATGGCTCGAGCGCAACCCGGGCTCGCGCGTCGTCGTCGCCGAAGCGAACCGGCTCAAGTTCAAGGGCAACTGGAAGCTCGCCTACGACAACGCCGCGGATGGCTACCACGTGGTGTTCTCGCATCGCTCACTGCTGGAAACCGAGAACCGGCATGCCGCCGACCCAACCAAGGGCATGTCGTTCTACAGGGGCAAGCCCGACGAAGCGCCGATGTACGTGCAGTACTTCGGGCGCGGCCACCACTTCAAGGACAAGCGGCCGAACATCGAGCGCCGGCCGGGCGCGCTGTGGGAGATCGAGGGCGCGCAACCGGGGATGGCGGCGTACGAAAAGCTGATACGCGGCCGCCTCGGCGCCAGAGCGCTGCGTGCACTGGATCTCGCCGCCTCCGAGCCGGTGAACATCAACATCTTTCCCAACCTCTCGATCCTCGGAAACCACATCCAGGTGTTCCAGCCGCTCGCCGTGGATGAGACCGAGAGCGTCTGGCACGCCACGGCGATCGTCGACGAGGCAAACGAGCTCGAGGGCATGGCGGACGCCGTGAACGCCATCCGCATGCGTACGCAGGAGAGCTTTCCCAACTTCGGCGAAGTCGACGACGCCGCCAACTTCGAGGAGATCCAGAAGGGGCTCGCCGCCTGCGAGGACGAATGGGTGTACATGCACCGCGGGCTCGGCATCCCCGGCCGCGTGAAGCAGCTGCCCGATGGGACGCTGAAGGCGCCCGCGACCGACGAAGTCTTCATGCGCGAGCACATGAAGGAGTGGCAGCGGCTGATGACCACGCGGCCGAACATTCAGCTCGC
>DASQIG010000177.1:0-6702 GCA_035631735.1 Burkholderiales bacterium
AAGGCGGTGGCGCAGCACGCGTGCCGCTGGTTCTCGCGGCACATGCTGCCCGTGCGCGCAGCGCGCCCGGTTGCCGAACTGGAGGGAAGCCCCGCGTAGGGCGGCAGTGAGCAAGGTGCTCGCCGCGGATCTGGGCGCCACGCATGCGCGCTTCGCGATCGCGGACGTGTCCGGCCGTGCCGTGCAGCCGCTTGTCGTGCGGGTCTATCCGGCGGCAAGTTTCGAACGCTTCGATTTGGCGCTGGCAACGTCGAGCCTGGCCGCGCGCGCTGGATCTGTTCGTCGCCTGCTACGGGGCTTTCGCCGGCGATGTCGCGCTCGCCTTTCTCGCGCGTGGCGGGCTGTATGTCGGCGGCGGAATCGCGGCACGGCTCGCGCCTCGCCTGGAACGCGGCGATTTCATCGCCGCGTTCAACGCCAAGGGGCGCCACGGCGAGCTGGCGCGCTCGATTCCGGTCCGCCTGATCGTCAACGAGAATCTCGGCCTGCTTGGCGCGGCGCAATTGGCTGCGGGCGAAGACCGGCGTTGATCTGGACCGACGTGCCTTCAGCGTCACGGGCTCGAGCCTGCCGCAGGGACGCGGGATCCCACGCGCGCGTCAACTGAGATACGCCGCGACGATGCCCGAAAGCACGATCCGGTCGAACGTGCCGGCGCCGCCGATGCTCATCATCCCAGTGCCGACCCTCTCGATGTTCTTGAGATGCAGCAAATCGGCGCCCACGAGCGGCCCGATGACGCCTGCCACGTAGGCGACCGGCGCCGCACACTCGGGCGCGAGCGCCAGCGCGATGCCGATGCGTGGCACCGGTCTGGCGAGCAGATAACACGCAGCGATGTTTATGATGCAGGCGACGATCGCCGCGAGCAGCATCTCGGATCCTAGCGCCACGAGATGCGCGAGCTCGTAGAGCGCGAGGCCGGCCGGCACCAGGCAGCCGCCCACGTTGACGGCAATCACCGTCTCATGCTGCACGCTTCGCAGTTCGGGCAGGAAATCCGTGAGGCCAAAGACCGCAAGCGGATGCACTATGACCTCTTCGCTGCGACGGATCCGTTTGATCGGAATATTGACGAGCCCGCCGACCATGGTGGCGATGATGAGTGCGAGCGCCGCGCCCGGCCTCAAATGCAGCTTCGCTAGAGCGGCTGCCATCAGCTCGGCAAAGATCCACGGCAGCAGCACCACAAGCACTGCCGTCGCCGCTAGCGAAAGCCAGACGAGCGCTCGCATTCTCACCGTCTGTGGGCTAGGTCGAGACGCATAGCGTTACGCGCAAGAACGCGCGAGGTTTGACCTAGGTCAATCTCCACAAGGGACTCACGCGGTCTTATCAAGCTCATGATCAGGTCCACGTGGATCAGCTTCGGCGGCACAGCTGCGATTGTCACCAGCATGAGTCTGACGCTTGGGCTCGACGCCGCGGCGAGCAGTAGGCAAGCGATCGTCGCTGCGCTGCTGATCGTTGCTCTGGCTGACAACCTAAGCGATTCGCTCAGCGTGCATATCTACCAGGAAGCAGAGCGGCTCGAACCTCGCGAGGCGTTCCGCTCGACGCTCGCTAACTTTGCGACGCGGCTGCTCGTGGGCTTGAGTTTCGTCGTGATGGCGATCGCCCTGCCTCGCGAGCTGCTTCTGGCGGCGACTGTAGTGTGGGGCTTCGCGCTCCTCGGACTGCTCACCTACCAGATCGCGCGGACGCGACGCGCGCCAGTCGGGAAGGAAATCGCGAAGCACGTAGTCGTCGCCGCGATCGTGGTAACCGCCAGCCGCTGGCTCGGAGTATGGATCGCGGGCACCTTCGGGTCGTGAGATCACGCAGACGCGGCGCGCTTGGAGACGATCGCCGCATAGCCGCCGGCGATGAGCGCGGTTACGTCGAGCAGGATGGCCGGGAGTGCAGCGCCGCCGGGCGAGGCAAGATAAAGCGGCGTCCATACGGGCCGGAATTTTTCCTTGTAGGCCCGCAAGCCGCGGAAATTGTAGAAGTGCTCCCCATGTCGGTACACAAGCGTGCCGAGGCGATGCCAGAGCGGCGCGTCCTTGCGCGCGTCGAGCCCGGATAGGGGCGCCATTCCGAAATTGAACCACCGGTAGCCCGCCTGCCGCCCCCAGAGCAGCAGCTCGGTAAAGAGGAAATCCATGGTGCCGTTGGGCGCCTGCGGAAGATGGCGCATCAGGTCGACGGAAAGCTCTTCCTTGCCTGAGCTCTGCCAGAGATTCGCGAAGGCGATGATTTCGGCGTTCCTGCGGACGATTGCTATCGGGAAGCGCGCGAGATACGCCTCGTCGAAGGAGGCGGTCGAAAAATTCTTTTCGTGCGTCCGCTTGCGGCTGAGCCAGGCATCGGACACGCGCTCGAGTTCGCCAAGCACTTGTGGGACGGCGTCAGCCTGCAGGATCTCGAAGCGACAGGCGTGAGCCAAGAGCTTGGCGTGCTTTTGCCGCAGCCCCGCAAGCTCCGGTCGCTGGAGGTCGAAGCTCGCCAGATCGACGCGTGCCTCCTCGCCGATCTTTGTGAATCCGAGCCCGACCTCCTCATACCAGGGCAGGCGTTCGGCACGCGCCTCGAAGACCACTATCCAGCCGTCGAAGCGATCGCATTCGGCGCGAAAGCCTCGAAGCAACTCGTGCACTTCATCCTCTGGCCCCACTGGATCGCCCATCACGATCCAGCTGCGTCCCATGTGCCCGTACATGAGCATGGCATGTCCCGCTTCGCTGAAAAGCAACGCCTTATCGCCGCGGTAGGCGAGGTTGGGATAGGTGCAGCCCGAGCTTTCGATGATCCGTCGAGCGCGCTCGAAATCCGAGCTCGTCGGAAGGCGCAGCACGGGCCGCGCCGGGCGAAGCAGCTTGACCGCGCCCAATACCATACCGAGGGTCGCTGCAGCCACCGTCGCGCGCAGCGCGCGCGAGGCTTCAGCTGCGAGGCTGAACGACCACCACGACGCGTCCGCGTACTCCGGGTGTGAGAAAGCGAAAAAGCCCAGCGCAGCGCAGCCCGTAAATACGACAATGACCGCGGCGGTCCATCTCGCCGTAAAGCGCTCGGCAAGAAGCGAACCCTGGCGGTAAAAATGGCGCCGCAAAGGCAGGAGCAGAATCAGTGTGGAGCCGAGCACCATCACTTCCTCGTAGTCCCAGCCTTTGGTCAGCGAGGCCACAATGCCCAGCGCGAGAAGCGCCAGTGTCACAAGGTAAGCGGCGTTGATACGTCGGCGCAGTGCCGGCGCGAGAAAAAGAAGCGCCGTGCCGATCACGCTTCCGGCGAAGTGAGAAATCTCGATGACGGGGAGCGTGAGGAATTTGTGGAGCCAAGCGAGCCGGCCTGCAGCAGCGGGCAGTACGCCGGAAGCGAGCAGCACGACGCCGCAGAGAAAGACCGCGGCCGCCGTCATGTCGGGAACCAGCGCGGCAGTGCGCAGCCGCGCTCGGATGTGCCATAGCCCGAGCGATGCGGTGGCAATCAACAACGGCAGGATGAAATACAGGCCGCGAAATGCGACCAGCGCGGCGAGCGTCGGCGCCCTCGCGTCATTCGGTGATAGCAAGAGCACCACGGTCTCGAACACGCCGAGTCCGCCGGGGACCTGGCTGAGCGTGCTCAGCACGAGGGCGACAAGAAATACGCACATGAAGCGGCCGAAGGAGGGTTCGATCCCTTCTGGAAAGAGGACGTAGAGCGCCGCAGCCATGAGGGAGAGATCGAGCCACGCGACCGCGAGTTGTCCAAGGGTGAGCGTGGGCGAGGGCAGCGCGATCGCCCATTGGCGCAGCTTGAGCGGCCGCTTCCGCGCCACGAGCGCGAGATAGGTGCCGAGCAGCACAAGGAGCGCTACTCCCAGCGGTGCCGTCGTCGCCATGGGCAGTCCGAGCCTGACAGGCAGCGAAATGGGTGCAGCGAGGAACACAAGCGATGCTAGGAGAAGAAAGCCGAGCCAAAAGCCGACGCTGCAAAAGATGACGACTTTGGTTATTTCAGCGGCCGAAACGCCGAGCGAGGTATAGATCCAATAGCGCACGGCCGCGCCCGTGACGAGGACATTGCCGGCGCTGTTGCCCAGCGCATTCGCCATGAACGAAGTCAGTCCGAAGTCGCGCAGCCGCAGGCGGCGGCCGATGTAGCGAAACGCGAGTATGTCGTAGCCGGCGAGCACCAGATAGCCGCAGGCGGTGATTGCGACGGACAGCGCGAGCCGTGGGAGCGTGAGCGCGCCAAACGCTGCTGCAATATCCGCATAACTATATTCGCGTAGCGAGCGATGCAGGCCCCATAGCGCGATGCAGAAGAAGAAGACGGGCGCGATCCAACGCGCAGCGTGTCCCGCCTTCTTCAGCCAATCGCGCGGGCCCTGCACGGGAGATAGATCGCCTAACCTTTGGTTCGATCCCGCGACGTCTGATCCGGACAGTTGCGCCCCGGGCTGGGACGCTTGACCGTGTTCGAGGAGGATGAGGGTCTTCGCCTTTTGTCCGGGGCCACTGGAAAGCTTCAGCGCATTCTTTCAGCTCCCGCGAGCGGGCGTTTGACATTGATCAAATCGACAGCGCCCTTCAGCCAATCGCGCGGCCGGCGCGCACGCGACCATCCGCGGCGAGCAGCGAGCGCACGGAGCGCGGAGGCGGCCGCCGACCTTGGCGGCCGGCCCTAGCTTTCGGGCGCTGCCATCGCGGTAGCCGGGAATCGCGCCGCTTGAGCGAGGTTAAAGCGCTCGCGAGGCCGCAGGCGCAGGATCGGGCCATGCCCTGGCGCGAAAGCTACTACCCAGCATCGATGAAGCAACTCGCGCCGCCGGTGCGGCGCAAAGTGATCGAGATCGCCAATGGGCTGCTCGAGAGCGGCCACCCGGAAGGACAATCGATCCGCATCGGCATTGCGAGCGCGAAAAAATGGGCCGCGCGCCGTCGCGCGATTCCGTGGCGCGGTTACCGGGCCTACGGCGCCGACTGAGCGCCGGGTAGGGCACGATCAGCACGGGGCACGGCGCGCGCGCCGCGAGCTTCTGCGAGACGCTGCCGAGCACGAGCCCGGCGACGCGGCCGCGCCCGCGCCGACCGACCACCAGCAGGTCGGGCTTGTCGCGTCGCGCGACATCCAGCAGGGTTTCTGCAGCATCCCCGACGCAGTCCAAGGTCTCGATGCGAGTCGCGCCGGCGGCTCGCGCAGCAGCGCTGCCGCGGACAAGGATCTCGCTCGAAAAGCGCTCGAGCAAATCGCCTTCTGCGACGCCGAGGCTCTTCGCCATGCTCACTTCCTCGGCTGTCAGGCGGCCACTCGCGACCGTCAGCAGGAAAAGCTGGGCGCCGCAAACCTGCGCGAGGCGCGCCGAGCGCTCTACGGCGCGCGTGGCACTCTCCGAGCCGTCCGTCGCCGCGAAGATGCGCACGCTCAGGTCTTCCTCGCTCCCTCGGCGCTCGTGCAGTTGCGCATGGCTGCGGGCTATCGCAGCACCGAGTGCGCCGATTGACCGGCGTCAACGCCGGGTGAGGCGCGCAACGCGGCGATGCGATCGGCGAGCGGCGGATGGCTCATGAAGAGCCGCGCGAGACCCTCGGTCGCGCGGCCGCTGATGCCGAAGGCGGCGAGCTGATCGGGCAGCACGCTTGCCTGCGAGAGCTGCAGCCGCTCGAGCGCGGCGATCATGCTCGCCGTGCCGGCAAGTCCCGCGCCGCCGGCATCGGCACGGAACTCGCGATGCCGCGAGAAGGCCATGACGATCAGGTTGGCAAACAGGCCGAGCACGATCTGCAGCAGCACGACGACGACGAAGTAGACGGGCCCGGTGCCGCGGCGATGCTCGTCGGCGCGCCCGGTGCCGAGCGCGCCGTCGAGCAGCGTGCCGATGATGCGCGCGAGGAAGATGACGAACGTGTTGACTACGCCCTGGATGAGGGCGAGCGTCACCATGTCACCGTTCGCCACGTGCGTGATTTCGTGTCCCAGCACCGCAGCCGCCTCGTGGCGCGTCATGCCGCGCAGCAGGCCTGAGCTCACCGCGACGAGCGCGGCGTTGCGGCGCGCGCCGGTGGCAAAGGCGTTCATTTCGGCGGCCTCGAAGATCCCGACCTGCGGCATGGCGATGCCGGCACGCTCGGCGTGCAGCGCCACCGTGTCGCGCAGCCAGGCTTCCTCAGGCGTCTGCGGCGCCGCGACGAGGCGCACGCCCATCAGCGCCTTCGCCGTCCATTTGGAAAGCGCGAGCGAGACGAGCGCGCCGCCGAAGCCAAGCAGCGCCGCATAGCCGAGGAGGGCGTCCGGCGCGATGCCCTGCGCGGCCAGAGCGCTGTCCAGGCCGAGCGCTCGCACCACCACGGACAGCAGCGCAAGCACGGCGAGATTGGTGAGCACGAACAGAGCGACGCGTTTCATGTGCGCCATGCTCGCGCCATCGCGAGCGCGGGCCTTGATCTGCGTCAACCCGGCTCGGCCCCGTCCGACGCGTAATGATGGCGTCGCTTTCCGGAGGAACGCCATGAAAATCGCAGAGATCTGCACCAGCAACATCGTCGCCGCGGACCGAGCGGCGAGCCTGCAGCGTGCCGCGGCACTGATGCGCGAGCATCACGTCGGAACGCTTCTTGTCACCGCGAGCGGACCGGACGGCACGCAAGCCGTCGGCATCGTCACCGATCGCGACCTGGTAGTGGAGGCCATGGCGCGCGGCGCCGATGCCGCTCGCACCGCGCTCACCGAGCT
>DASQIG010000178.1:0-5676 GCA_035631735.1 Burkholderiales bacterium
GTCCAGCACCAGCCCCTCGATGAGCGGGACGCCGTAGCCGCGCAGCACCGTCTGGTGCACCGGGAACACCTCGCCCTTCGGGAACGGGATCGCCTCCACGGCGAAATTATCGGCGCCGATCGAGGCTACGCCCAGCTCCGCGAGCCAGCGTCCGGCCTCGAGATCGATACCCGGCTCGCCCTCGTAGTAGTTCGGATCGGCGAGCTGCGCCTCGTTCCACCCGGTGCGGATGAGGACCACGTCGCCTTTGCCGATGGCAACTCGCGACTTGCGCGCGGCCTCTTCCAGCATCGCGCGCGTGACGGTGGCGCCCATGGCCAATGGACCGTCGCCGGCAACATCCAGCAGCACGCCGCGCGAGACGATCGGCCCCATCTTCTCGACGCCGCAGCGCGTGGCGCGCGTGGTGCTGCGCGTGCCGGTAGACGGGAAGCCGTTATAGATCTTGTCCTCGGTCCACGCGTGACAGAGCGCGTCGACGTGGGTGGCGAACTGCAGCGGCATTACCACCGTGTCCTCGGCGAACTGGAAGCCGCCCGGCCGCCGGCCACCGGCAGCGTAGTCGCCGCCATCCCGGTCCATGAAGTGCTGCATCGGCGCGCGGTGCCCGGGAACAGGCGTCTTTGGCGACATCGGCTGGCCGAGCCCGATCACGCGCCCGGAGCGCACCAGCGCGGCCGCGCGACGCACCTCGTCGGCGCCGACGTGGTTGACGGCGCCGCGCTCGTCGTCCGCGCCCCACTTGCCCCATGCCTGCTGTTTCATGGCGCTCACTCCTTCGCCCCGCCCGCGGCCGCGGCCGCCATCTGCTTGAGCTCGCGCCGCAGGAGCTTCCCGGTCGTGGTGAGCGGCAGCGAGCTGCAGATCTCGATGCGATCAGGCGTCTTGTAGCTCGCGGCGAGCGCCCGGCAATGCGCGCGCAGATCGTCGCTCGTCACCCTGGCGCCGGGTGCCGGCACCACGAAGGCGACGATGATCTCGCCTTTCGTCGGATGCGGCGCGCCGGCAACGCCTGCGGCCTTGACGCCCGGGTGCTGCTGCAGCACTTCCTCGATCTCCGCGGGTGCGATGTTGATCCCGGCGCGCTTGATCATCTCGGTGTCGCGCGCGGCGAACTGGATATCGCCCTCGGCCGTCAGGCGCCCGAGATCGCCGGTGCGGAAGTAGCCGTCGGGCGTGAACGCCTTTGCGTTCTGCTCGCGGCTCGCGCCGTCGTAGCCGGGCGTGAGCCGGCCTTTAACCTCGATCAGCCCGACCTCGCCCTGCGGCAGCGACTTGCCGGTCTCGGGATCGACGATGCGGAGCGTCACGCCTGGCAGCGGCGGCCCCTGCACCTGCATGCGCCGCTCGAGCGGCCAATGGTGCCAGGTCACCGCGCAGTTGCCGTACGACTCGGTCTGGCCATAGACATTGCACACCTCGCGCGCGCCCAGGACTTCGGCAATGGTCGCGACGTCCTGCGGCGTGCCGATGGTCATCGCGGTGCGCAGGCTCCGGGTGCGCTCGGGGCGGAAGGACTCGTGCGTCACCAACGCCGTGGTCATCGCCGGCATGGTGTAGATCACGTTGCAGCGCTCGCCCTCGATGATATCGAGCGTCTGCGCGGGCTCGAAGCGCTCCTGCAGCACGAGCGTCGCACCGTGCGTGAAGGTGGCGCACATCGAGTTCGCCGAGCCGTACGACCAGAAGAGCGGCAGCGGCTGCAGCACGCGCTCGCCGGGCCTGAGCCCCTGGCGCTCGCCGATGGCGAAGCCGTTCTCGATGGTCGCGCCGTGCAGCAGCGGCACCGCCTTCGGATAGGCCGTTGATCCGGACGTGTAGAGGATGAAGGCGACATCGTCAGCACCCGCGCGCTCGCCAGGCGGCGGCGCGGCTTCGAGCGGCGCCTGCGCCGAGGCGAAGCGCGCATAGTCGACGCTGGATGGCAGCGAGGCGTTGCCGATCAGCACCACCTGCTCCACTGCCCTGTGCTGCGGCAGCAGCGCCGCGAGGTCCGCGGCGTAGTCCTGCTCACCGAAACGGCTGAGCGCGAAGAGCATGCGCACGCGCGAATCGGCAAGCAGGAAGTCGATCTCGCGGCGCTTCGACCACGTGCTGTAAGGCACCGGGATCGCGCCCAGCGCGGCGGCGCCGATGCAGATCTCGATCCACTCGATGCGGTTGCCGAGCAGCATGCCGATGCGGTCACCCTTGCGGATGCCGCTCGCGCGCAGCGCTGCAGCCACGCGGCCGACGCGCTCGGCGAGCTGCGGATACGTGGCGCGCACGCCGCTCGCGGTGTCGATGACGGCGAGGCCCTCGCGATAGCGCTCGGCCTGCTCCTGGACGAGGTCGTAGAGGTTGCGGCTGTAGGGAGCGCGCATGGCGGTCAACTCGCTCCGACGTGGAGACAGCGGATCACTGCCATCCCTGCGAGGCGCGCTCGACGTTCTCGAGCTCGAACCAGAAGTCGAGTACATCGCCCGTGCGCCGCTCGGCAAAGCGCGTGGTGACGCGCGTGCCGACCTTCAGCTTCTGCGCCGCCTTCGAGGGATCGGAAAGGTCGATGCCGCGGAAGTAGCCGCCGATCGCGGTGTCGGCGCGGTCGAGCAGCACATAGCCGAACGCGTACGGTGGATCGGGCAGCGTTTTGAACGGCTCGCACACGATGGTGAAGCACTCGATCTTGCCGCCGGGGCCGACCTCGACCCAGTCGCTGGTGGGCTCGAGCGTCTGGTCGGAGAAGGAGCGCGGCGGCACGAGGACGCGCCCCGACTTGGGATCGCGCCGCCCGTAGAGCTTGGCGTGGTCGCGGATCTGCACGTAAAACCAGCTCGCGGTCTCGCCGAGCGCATGCTCGTAGCCGATGTTCCAGGACTCTCTGCGTGTCAGTAGTTCCATAAGGGTCTCCGTGATTCAGGCTTCGACGACCGCTGCGCCGAAGAATTGATGATCGCCGCCGTTGCCGCTCGCCACCGCCACGCGCGCACCTTTCTGCTGGTGCGCGCCGGCCCGGCCCCAGACCTGGAGCCCGGCTTCCGCCACCCGCGCCATCGCCGATACGGCAATGGCGTTGGTGCACAACGTCCCGCCCGAGGGATTCACCGCCGTGCGCGAGCCGATGTGGAACTCGCCCTCGCGCAGCATGCCCATCGATTTCCCGAGCGGTGCAAGTCCCGCCGCCTCCACGGCGTGGAACTCGGTGTTGGAGAACGGCGCATAAAGCTCGGCGACGTGCACCTCCTTCGCCGGGTCCTTGATGCCCGCCATGTGGTAGGCGCGCTCGCACGCCTCGCGCAGCGCATGCGCGTCCGCATGATCGGCCTGGAAATTGTTGCCCATGCGGTCGCCGATGTAGTAGCTCTCCGAGGAATGCGCGATGCCGGTGATCCAGACCGCCTCCAGGCGGTTGTCCTTGATGTAGCGCTCGCTCGCCAGCACCATCGCGCAGCCGCCGCTCGATTGCGGGCAGCAGTCGAGGAGCTTCACCGGCCAGGCGATGTAGCGCGAGGCAAGCACTTCCTCGAGGGTCACCTTCTTCCGCAGGTGCGCGTTCGGATTGAGCGCGCCATTCGCGCGGTTCTTGACCGTCACGCGCGCCATGTCCTCTTCGGTCAGGCCGTACTTGTGCATGGCGCGCACCGCCGACATGGCGAGCATGGTGATCGTGCCGAGGGGAAGCTGGCGCTCGTAGGTCGGGTCCCAGATCTTGTTGAGGATGGTCTGCGAATCGCCGCTCTCGCCGACCTTGTCGCCACCTGCCGCCAGCACGATGTCGCAGGCGCCGGCAGCGATATGGGCGTGGCCTGCCGCTACCGTCGACAGGCCGGTCGCGCCCCCGGTGTTGATGCGCATGAAGCGCTTGTTGCGCGCCCCCACGGCGTCGACACCGAGACGCTCGGCGTTGCCGATGCCGAGGAGCGCATCGGGCGCGAGCGCATAGACCACCGCCTGCATGTCCGCAAGATCGCGCTTCGCGTCCTGCAGCGCGCGCGCGACGGCCTCGCGCACCAGCTCGGGATAGTTCGCGTCGTCGCGCCGTGCCTTGAACTGCGATTGTCCAATGCCGATGATGCCTACGCGGCTGGTTTTCATGGCCGCACCTCCCGGCGTTCGTCGCCCATCACGACCACCGTGTTGTATTGCATGGCGAACCCGCTCGCGGCATGCGCGAGAGCGCGCCGTACGCCTTTGCGTTGGTGATTGCCGGCGCGCCCGCGCACCTGGTTGGCCGCTTCGGTGATGCGCATCAGCCCGGTGCAGTACACCGGGTTGAAGCTCAGCGCACCGCCTGAGGGATTGACCGGCAGCGCGCCGCCGATCGCGAAGCGCTCGCCCTGCTCGGCCTTCGCCCACTCGTTGCGGCCGCACAGGCCGAGGCCCTCGTACGCCAGCAGCTCCTGATAGGGCGTCGCGTCAGCGACTTCGGCGAGCTGAAATGCGCTCGCCGGATCCTTTACGCCGGCCTGCTCGTACGCCTGCCGCGCCGCGGCGGCCATGGCCGGCGCGCTGGCGAGGCTGCGATCGCCGAGGAAGCCGGGCTCGGTGGCCCAGCCCATGCCGTGGATCCAGGCGCTGGGGCCGAGTTTGCGCTCCTGAACGAACTGCGCGTCGGCAAGCACGAGCGCGACGAGGCCGTAGGCCGGCGGCGCGACCATGGTGTCGGTAAGCGGCCAGCGGATCGGCCGGCCGCCTTCGATCCACTGCCGCTCGCGCGGCGCCGACGCGCGGTCCGGATAGGCGACGACGCCGTGCGCGCGGTTCTTGGCGACCACGCCGTATGCGGCCTGGCGCGCGCCGGGCACGGCATGCTCGAGCGCGCTCGCCTGCAGCGCATGCGCGGAGAGCTCGTCGAGCGGCAGCGCGCGATGGAAGTACGGATCGGTGCCGAGCTTGAGCGCTTCGGCCACCGAGGTCACTTCGAGCGGGCTCCAGGCCGCGACGAGCTGCGTGCGGAACTGACCAGTCGCCACGCGCAGCGCCCCGAGCACGAGCGCGTGCTCGCCCGCCGAGGGCGTGGAAAGGATGTCCCGGGTGACGCCGCCGAGCGGGCCGGAGGCCATCATGATGGCGATGGCGCGCCCGTCGAGCTGGTCGTTCGCGCCGACCACCACGCCGTCGATGTCCTCGATCGTCAGCCCGGCGTCGAGGAGCGCGCTCTGTCCCACGTCGTACATCGCCTCCTCGAGCGAGCGGCGCTTCGGATCGCGCGGCGCGTGAATCGCGGTTCCTACCACTGCAATCGCAGTCATGTTTACCTCCGTGGCCAGATCGGCTTCGCCGCGGCGAGCGACGGCGGAAAGATCGCCCTCGGCTCGCCGGCCTGCCATTGCACGATGACGAGCTCGGCGCCGGCGCGGCGGCCGTTCGGCTCGAATTTCAGCCGCCCGCCCGGGAAAAAGCGCGCCGCGCCGTCGGTCTCATCGAGCGCGCGGATCGCGGCGGCCACCTTCTTCGGATCGGCCGAGCGCGCCTTCTCCATCGCGTCCTTGAAGATCCACATGTCGCCGTAGGTCGAGATCGAGTCCTGCGGCATCCACGGCTCCTTCGCTTTCGACTTGAACTCGCTGATCACCTTCTCCTGGCCCTTGCCGCCCCAGTTGGCGATCACGCCCATCACGCCCTGCAGCAGGTCCTTGCTCATGACGTTCGCGAGCTCCGGCGCCCCCATGTGCCCGCCGTTGCCGAGCACCGGCA
>DASQIG010000179.1:0-6443 GCA_035631735.1 Burkholderiales bacterium
CCCAAGCAACCGGAGGGTTATGCGGAGAAGCTGCTCATCCGGGTGCAGTATGGCCCGTTTGCAAGCCTCGGCCGCGCGATGGCGAAGACCACCGACATCGCCGTCTTCAGCCTGAAGATGCTCGGCAAGATGCTGATCGGCGAAGTCTCGTGGCGCCATCTTTCGGGGCCGGTGACGATCGCCGACTTCGCCGGCCAGTCGGCGAGCCTCGGCTGGGTTTCGTATCTGACGTTCCTCGCGCTGATCAGCATCAGCCTGGGCGTGCTGAACCTGCTGCCGATCCCGCTGCTCGACGGCGGGCACCTGATGTACTATGCGATCGAGATCGTCAAGGGGAAGCCTGTCTCCGAGCGCTTCATGGAGCTCGGACAGCGCGTCGGTCTTGCGCTGCTGCTGGTGATGATGGCTTTCGCTTTCTATAACGATCTGAATCGCCTGCTGACCGGTTGAAATGATTCGCCGAAGTGTGGCTGCGGCGCTCGCCGCGTGTGCGTTCGCGTTCGCGGCCGCAGCCGCCGCGCAGGCGCAGTCGTTCCAGCCGTTCACGGTCAAGGACATCCGCGTCGAAGGCCTGCAGCGCACCGAGCCCGGCACGGTGTTCAGCTACCTGCCGGTGAAGGTCGGCGAGACCATGACGGAAGAGAAGGCGCAGGCGGCGTTGCGCGCGCTCTACGCCACCGGCTTCTTCAAGGACGTGCGCCTCGAGATGGAGAACGACGTCCTCGTGGTCTACGTCGAGGAGCGCCCGGCGATCGCCTCGATCGATTTCTCCGGCATGAAGGAGTTCGAGCCCGACACCGTGCGCAAGGTGCTGCGCGAGGTCGGCATGGCGGAGGGCCGCATCTTCGACCGGGCGCTGCTGGAATCGACCGAGCTCGAGATGAAGCGCCAGTACCTCTCGCGCGGGCTCTACGCGGTGCAGATCCAGACCACCGTCACGCCGCTCGAGCGCAACCGCGTCGGCATCAACATCGCGGTGACCGAAGGCGAAGTGGCCAAGATCCGCGGCATCAACCTGGTCGGCGCGAAGGCGTTCAAGGAGAAGGACCTGCTGAACGAGTTCGTGCTGCGCACGCCCGGCTGGCTCACCTGGTACACCAAGCACGACCGCTATTCGCGCGAGAAGCTCTCGGGCGACCTCGAGAACCTGCGCGCCTTCTACCAGAACCGCGGCTACCTCGACTTCTCGATCGAGTCGACGCAGGTGTCGATCACGCCCGACCGGCGCGACATCTACATCACGGTGAACCTGGTCGAGGGCGAGAAGTACAGCGTATCCAAGGTGGAAGTCTCGGGCAACCTGATCGTGCCGCGGCCGGAGGTCGAGAAGCTGGTGCAGCTCAAGCCCGGCGACGTGTTCTCGCGCGAGAAGCTCACGGCGAGCACCAAGGCGATCAGCGATCGGCTGGGCAACGAGGGCTACGCGTTCGCCAATGCCAACGCCATCCCCGAGGTCGACAAGGAAAAGCGCACGGTGTCGTTCAACATCGTGGTCGATCCCGGCCGCCGGGTGTACGTGCGCCGTATCGACGTCGCCGGCAACTCCAAGACGCGCGACGAGGTGATCCGGCGCGAAATGCGCCAGCTCGAGGGCGCCTACTACGACGCCTCCAAGATCCAGCTGTCGCGCCGGCGCATCGACCGCACGCAGTACTTCAGCGAAGTGAACGTGGAGACCGTCCCGGTCGAAGCCAACCCCGACCAGGTGGACGTGGTCTACACGGTCAAGGAGCGCCCGACGGGCGCGATCCTCTTCGGCATCGGCTTCTCGAGCGTCGAGAAGCTCGCCATCTCCACCTCGCTCACGCAGTCCAACATCTTCGGCACCGGCAAGTTCCTGTCGTTCAACGTCAACAGCGGCACGGTGAACAAGGTGTATTCGCTCTCCTACGTCGACCCGTACTACACGGTCGACGGCGTGAGCCAGGGCTTCGATATCTACAAGCGCAAGACCAACGCCACGAGCCTTTCGGTCGGCCCGTACGCCACCGATGCGCTCGGCGGCGGCATCAAATTCGGCTATCCCGTCTCGGAAGTGAGCCGCATCGACCTCGGCGTCAACTTCGAGACCGTCAATCTCGACGTGTTCGACACCAGCCCGCCCAGCTATCTCAACTTCGTGCAGCAGTTCGGCAATCACTACCGTTACGCTGCCGGCACCGTGGGCTGGTCTCGCGATACGCGCGACAGCCTGATCATCACGCGCTCGGGCACCTACATGCGCGCGAGCAGCGAACTCGCCGGCGGCGATCTGGAGTACGCGCGCTTCGGCTACCAGCATCAGTGGTACTACCCGCTCACGCGCTCGTTCACGCTGCTTGCGGGCGGCGAGCTCGGCATCGCCGGCGGCCTGGCCGGCAAGCCCTTGCCGTTCTTCAAGAACTTCTTCGCCGGCGGGCCCGGCTCGGTGCGCGGCTATCGCCCCTATTCGCTCGGGCCGCAGGACATCGCCGGCAACGCGGTCGGCGGCAACCGCAAGGCGACCGGCTCGCTGGAATTCCTCTTCCCGATGCCGGGCGCGGCGAATGATCCTTCGCTGCGCCTGGCATGGTTCATCGACGGCGGCAACGTGTTTGCGCAGAGCTTCCAGTTCAACGATCTGCGCTATTCGACCGGGCTTTCCTTCTTCTGGATGTCGCCCTTCGGGCCGCTCAAGCTGTCCTTTGCGCAGCCCCTGCACGCGAAGAGCGAGGACCACATTCAGCGGCTACAATTCACCTTCGGTACCGGATTCTAAGCAGCCAATGAACGCTCTCCGCTTTCTCGTGCTCGCGACGTCACTCGCGAGCGCCGCGGCGCTCGCGCAGGACAAGGGCGCCGTCGCGCCGCTCGGCAAGTTCGGCTTCGTCAACACCGAGCGCATCCTGCGCGACGCCGTGCCGGCGCAGCGCGCGCAGAAGAAGATCGAAGCGGAGTTCCAGAAACGCGACCAGGAGCTCGCGCGCATCGCCGACCAGCTCAAGCGCATGCAGGAGGAGCTGGAGAAGAACTCCGTCACCATGAGCGAGACGCAGCGCCGAGCCAAGGAGCGCGATTTTGCCGACCTGAACCGCGACTTCCAGAGGAAGCAGCGCGAGTTCCGCGAGGACCTCAACCAGCGCCGCAACGAGGAGCTGGCGCAGGTCGTGGAGCAGGCGAACCGCGTCATCCGGCAGATCGCCGAGCAGGAGAAGTTCGACATCATCTTCCAGGACGCGGTCTTCGCGAGCCCGCGCATCGACATCACCGACAAGGTGATCAAGGCGCTCGACGGCAACAAGCCGCCGGCGAAGTGACGACGCATTAGCCACTGTGGCGGGGCCGCTCACGCTTGGCGAGATCGTGCGGCGCCTCGGCGGCCGGGTCGCGGGCGACCCCAGTACGCTCGTGCACCAGGTCGCCTCGCTGGAAGGCGCGAGCGCGCGCCAGATCAGCTTCTTCACCGGCAGCCGCTACCGTGCGCAGCTCGCCGCCACGCGCGCCGCGGCGGTGGTGCTCGGCCCGGAAGCCGAAGGCGAGACCCGCCTGCCGCGCATCGTGGCCGACAATCCCTATGCGTACTTCGCGCGGCTCTCGCAGCTCTTCAACCCGCTGGTCGTGCAGGAACCCGGCGTGCATCCTTCGGCGGTGGTGGCGACGAGCGCCAAGCTCGGCGCGCGGGTCTCCATCGGCGCGGGCTGCGCCATCGGCGAGCGCGTGATGATCGGCGATGACAGCGTGCTTTATCCCCGCGTGGTGGTCTACCCCGGGTGCCATATCGGCGCGCGCGCGATCATCCACGCCGGCGCGGTGATCGGCGCCGACGGCTTCGGCATCGCCGAGGCCGACGGCCGCTGGGTGAAAATCCCGCAGATCGGCACGGTGCGCATCGGCGACGACGTCGAAATCGGCGCCAACACCACCATCGACCGCGGCGCCATCGACGACACGGTGATCGAGGAAGGCGTGAAGCTCGACAACCAGATCCAGGTGGGCCACAACGTGAGGATCGGGGCGCACACCGCGATCGCCGGCTGTACCGGGATCGCCGGCAGCGCCGACATCGGCCGGCATTGCACCATCGGCGGCGCGGCGGTCATCCTCGGTCACCTGCGCATCGCCGACCAGGTGAATATCTCGGCGGGCACGCTGATTTCGCGCTCGATCCTGAAGCCGGGCACTTACACCGGCGTGTATCCCTTCGACGAGCATTCATCCTGGGCGCGCACCGCGGCCGGGTTGCGCCGCAAAGGAAAGAAAAATGGCTGAGATGGACGTCAACGCGGTGCTCGCGCACCTGCCGCAGCGCTATCCGATGATCATGGTCGACCGGGTGAAGGAGTGCGAGCCCGGCAAGCGCATCGTCGCGGTGAAGAACGTCTCGGCGAACGAGCCGTTCTTCCCCGGGCACTTTCCGCACCGCCCGATCATGCCCGGCGTGCTGATCCTCGAGGCGATGGCGCAGACCGCGGGCGTGCTGGTGTTCCGCACGCGCGGCACGATGCCCGACGACAAGACGGTCTACTACTACGTCGGCATCGACAACGCGCGCTTCAAGCGGCCGGTCGTCCCGGGCGACCAGCTCGAGATCGAGGTGCATTTCGAGCGGCAGCTGCGCGGCATCAGCAAGTTCAATTGCGTCGCGCGCGTCAGGGCCGAGGTCGTAGCCGAGGCCACCATCCTGTGCTCGATGCAGTCGATCGACTCGATGGGGAAATGAGGTTGCGCGCGGAGGTCCACCCCAGCGCGATCGTTGACCGCACGGCGCGGCTCGGAGACGGCGTCACCATCGGCCCGTTCAGCGTCATCGGCCCGCACGCCGAGATCGGCGATGGCACCTGGATCGGTGCCCACGTGGTGCTCGACGGGCAGATCCGCATCGGGCGCAACAACCGCATCTTTCATTTCGCCTCGCTCGGCGCGCCGCCGCAGGACAAGAAGTACCAGGGTGAAGACACGGCGGTGGAGATCGGTGACGACAACACCATCCGCGAATACGTCACCATCAACCGCGGCACGGCGCTCGACGTCGGCGTCACGCGCGTGGGCAACCACAACTGGGTCATGGCCTACGTGCACTTCGCGCACGACGTGCAGATCGGCAGCCATACCATCTTCGCCAACGCCTGCCAGCTCGCCGGCCACGTCACCGTGGGCGACTGGGCGATCTTCGGCGCGACCACGCTCGTGCACCAGTTCGTGCACATCGGCGCGCACGCCTTCACCGGCATGGGAACCTATCTGCCGCGGGACCTGCCGCCCTTCGTCACCGCCGCCGGCAACATGGCGCGTCCCTACGGCATCAACAGCGAAGGCCTGCGCCGCCGTGGCTTCACGGCAGAAGCCATCGCCGGCTTGAAGCGCGCCTATCGCACGCTCTACCGCAGCGGCCTCGGTCTCGAGGAAGCGCGGCGCGAGCTCGAAGCACAGGTGGCCGCGTGCCCGCCGGTGCGCGAACTGCTGCAATTTATCGACCGCAGCAAGCGCGGCATCATCCGCTAGCGAGCGATGAGGAAACAGCTGCGCGTCGGCATGGTGGCCGGCGAGGCCTCGGGGGATCTGCTCGCCGCCCACCTCATCTCGGCGCTGAAAGCCCGCGCGCCGGCGGCCCAGTTCGCCGGCATCGGCGGGCCGCGCATGGCGGCCGAGGGCTTCGAGACGCGCTACCCGATGGAGAAGCTCTCGGTGCGCGGCTACGCCGAGGCGCTGCGCCACTATCGCGAGATCATGGGCATCCGCCGCAATCTCGCGAAAGCGATGCTGCGCGAGCGGCCGGATCTGTTCATCGGCGTCGACTCCTCGGACTTCAACCTCGGCCTCGAGCGCGAGCTCAAGGACGCCGGCATCCCCGCGATCCACTACGTCAGCCCGGCCGTCTGGGCCTGGCGCCGCTGGCGGGTGCGGCGCATCGCACGCTCGGTGAGCCGCATCCTCGTCATGTTCCCGTTCGAGGAGCCGCTCTACCGCGCCGCCGGGGTGCCGGTCACCTATGTCGGTCATCCGCTCGCCGACCTTATTCCGCTCGACCCGCCCAAGCACGAGGCGCGTGCGGCGTTGCGCCTGCCCGCGGGCAAGCTGATCGTCGCGCTCCTGCCCGGCAGCCGTCGCTCCGAGCTCGAGTACATGGCCAGTGCCTTCGTGCTCGCCGCGCACCGCTTCCGCCAGGAGGTGCACGACGTGCACTTCGTGTGCCCGATGGTCACGCGCGAGACGCGCGAGCTGTTCGAGCGCGCGGTCCACGAAAATGAGCGGACCGATCTGCCGCTCACGCTGCTGTTCGGTCATTCACACGAAGCGCTCGCCGCCGCCGACCTCGTGCTGGTGGCGAGCGGCACGGCGACGCTCGAGACGGCGCTCTTCAAGCGACCGATGGTCATCGCCTACCGCCAGTCTCCGATAACATGGGCGCTGATGCGCCAGATGCTGTACCTGCCCTACGTCGGCATGCCGAACATCCTCGCCGGCGAGCGCCTGGTGCCCGAGCT
>DASQIG010000180.1:0-2646 GCA_035631735.1 Burkholderiales bacterium
CGGCCGGCGGCTCGTCGCAGCAGCGTAGCGGCCGTCTTGCGAGACATCGAGCTCCGGCTCTATCGCGAATTCGCGCCGCGCCTGCGGCGTGAGGTCGACGCGGCTCTGGCCCGCGGCGTCGCAGGCGATGAGGTGCGTGCAGGGCAGGTCGTCGTTCTCGTGCAGCCACGCGTCCCAGTGGCGCACCGGCTGCATGCTGAAGCGCCGCGCGCTGGGGCCGTGCTTGGCGCGCTCCGAAGCCGTCTCGCGCTGCTTGTCGTAGGACACGCCCGCGAGCACCGGCGCGAAGTACACGAGGCGCCCGGCGCGCCGCGCGAAGCGGAACGACTCGACGCCGAGCGGCTCGTCGGTGAGCTGGCGCGGCTCGCCGCCCTCCGCGGGGAGCAGCCACACCTGCATGCGCTTCTCGGCGTCTTCGTCCGGCTTTACCTCGTTCGGCTGCCGATTGGAAAGAAAGCCGAGCGCGCCGTCATGGCGAAAGCATGGCGCCTTGTCCCTGGTATCGCCGCGCGTGAGTTGCACCGCGGGGCCGCCGTCGGTCGGCAGCTTCCAGAGATCGCTCACGTACTTCGCGCCCTCGCGATCGAGCCGCTCGACGCTCACCGCGAGCCACGTGCCGTCCGGCGACGCGGCGATCGCGCTGACGCGCTTAAGGCCGATATGCTGCTCTACGGTGTAGGTCATACCTTGCGTGAACGCAACGCCGCGGCGACTGCTTCCCGCGCCCATTCGATCGCTGCTTCCGGCGATTCGAGGGCCTCGGCGGGCGCCCGGTAATAGTTGAGCGAGGCGCGCTTGCCCTGTCTCGCGTAGACGAACGGCTCGAGCCCGGCGGCGACGAAGCGCGGCCGGCTTTGCGCGTCCGCCTTCAGGTAGAGCACGTCGTCGAGCACGATGGCGAAGAACGCACCGTCGCAATACAGGCCGTGGCCGCCGAACATCGGTCTCGCCTCGAGGCGCCCGAGGCCGCTGAGAAGCTCTCTTATGTGTGCAACGAAGCTCGCGCGCATCGCAAGATGCTAGCGAGCCCTGGTCTCCATGGCGAAGCGCTCGCGCAACTGCGGCTGGCTCGAATAGCTATCGAGCAGCGGCTGCATCTTCGCGGCAAGCGTGTCGAGCCGCTCACCGGGCGCGGGGTGCGTCTTGAACATGAGCGCTACCGCGGAGTCCTTGGCGTTCATGCCTTGCAGCGTCTGCAGCACCGCCGGCAGCCCGTAGGTGTCGTAGCCGCCGCGCGCGGCGATCACCACGCCCAGCCGATCGGCCTCGAACTCGTCGCCCTTATCCAGGCCGCGCGAATACATCTCGGTGCCGAAGGTGATGAGCTTGTTGCGCGCCTCGGCATTGACGTTATTTAGCGCCGCACCAGCGGCGTCGGCCGAGAGCTGGGTCAGCGCGCCCTTCTGGATCGCCTTCAGGTGGTGCTTGCGCACCACGTGCACGATCTCGTGCGACAGCACGCCGGCGAGCTCCGCTTCGCTGTGCATCTTCTCGAGCAGGCCGCGCGTGATGAAGATCGTGCCGCCCGGCACGGCGAAGGCATTGAGCTGCGGCGCGTCCATGACGCCGAAGCGCCACGGCAGGTCGGGCCGCTCGGACTGCGAGGCGAGCCAGCGGCCGACGTTGTTCACGTAGCGCTGCACGCGCATGTCGTTCATGAGCGGCGCCGCACCCAGGAGCCGGGCCGCGATGTCGCGGCCGATGGCGATCTCCTCGGTCTCGTTAATCTCGTGGGTCGCCTTGACGACGCCCTTCGCGGTGTCGATCAGCTTGTTGATGTTGATATCCGGCAGCTTGAATTGCGCCTGCGCCGGACCGGCGATGAGCAGCGCGAGCAGCCAGATGGGTTTCACTTGGGGTAGTCCACCGGGTGCGCCGAGAGCTTGCCCCTGGCGGCGAAGCCGGCCGCGGCGGGGCGCTGCACTGCGAAGTTGTTCAGCTTCTCGAGCTCGGCCGGGTTGGGCTGCGCGTTGGCGAGCTTTTCTTCATCCAGCCCGCGGACGCCGGTCGTCACTTGCGTGCCGCTCGCGCCGGTGCGCGCGACGTTGAAAACCTGCGCCAGGCCGGTGTCGCCTTTCTTCGCGCTGCCCGGCCCGCCATAGCGCAACGCCAGCATCTTTACCCAGCCCTCGCCTGCCGCAGCCTTGACGCGCGTCCAGCCGCCCTGGCGCTCGAGCGCCTCCACCGCGGTGTTCTCCGGCAGCTGGGCAACGGTGGACGCATCCGTCGCCGGCTCGCTTTTCAGCTCGGTGGCGCGAATGACGCTCGCCGGCTCGGCGTGGCCGAGCAGCGGGAACAGCAAAGCGAGGAAAAGCAGTCTCACGTCTTGCGGCGCGGTTCGAAGAGCTCCACCTCCTGGGCTCGTCCCTTCACCTTATATGAACCTGCGGGCACAAAGTCAAACGCTTCCCGACAGCCGAGCATCGTCTCCCGAGAAACGAGGATGCGGCGCTTGGCATCCTTGGTCAGGCCTTCGATACGGCTTGCCAAGTTGACCGTGTCGCCGATCGCGGTGTACTCGCGCCGGCGGTCCGAGCCGATCAGCCCGACCACCGCCGGGCCGCTGTGGATGCCGATGCCCACATCGAAGCTCGCATCCGCCGCGCCGAGGTCGTGCTTGAAGGCCTGCAGCGTGTCGGCCATATC
>DASQIG010000181.1:0-7959 GCA_035631735.1 Burkholderiales bacterium
TCCCGGCGCGCTCAATCGCTACAACCTCGACAACGTGCGCGGCAATGGGCAATTCAAGACCGCCGAGCAGCTCAGGGACGAGTTTCAGCAAGTGCTCGGCAGCCGCGCGCCGAACGAGGTGGTGAACTACTGCGGCTCAGGCGTCGCGGCGTGCCACAACCTGCTCGCGATGGAGATCGCCGGCCTGTCCGGCGCGAAGCTCTACGCCGGCTCCTGGAGCGAGTGGATCGCCGATCCCGCGCGGCCGCGCGAGAAGGGCTAAATCCCCGATTTATTTGAGCGGCGGCTCGGCATCACCCGGTAGCGGTAAGCCAGCGGTGTTGAGCACCATCGCCATCAGCGTGTAGTAACCGCAAAGGACGAGCAGCTCGAGCGCTCCGTCCAACCCGAAGCGCTCGCGCACAGCCTCAAACGCCGCATCGCTCGCCCGCCCCGTCGCGTGCGCGTCGCGGCAGAACGCATGGACGAGCGCCTCGTCGCCCTGCACGGGCGGTTCGCGGCGCTCGCGCAGCGCGTCGATGATGGCGCCGTCGAGCCCCGCCTTGCGCGCGAGCTGCTCGTGGATCAGCCATTCGTGCTGGCAGGTCCAGCGCCGTGCGGTGATGAGCACCGCCAGCTCCACCAGACGTGGCGGCAGCTTCGATTTCCAGCGCAGTTGCTCGCCCAGGCTCTGCAGATGTCGCGCAAGCGCCGGGTGGTGCAACAACGCGACGAACGGCCCGCGCACCTCGCCGCGCGGGCCGGCGGCGATGGCGCGCGCGACCTCGCGCTGCTCGGCGCTCATCGCCTCTTCGGTCAGCCGCGGGAAGCGCGCTTGTGCCATGCTGACCGGCATGATCGCCGACGCGATCCTCGTCGTCCACTTCGGCATCGTGCTTTTCATCGTCGGCGGCCTGATCGCAGTGTGGATGGGCGCCGCGCTTGGCTGGCGGTGGGTGCGCAACCGCTGGTTTCGGTATGCGCATCTCGCGGCCACCGCCTATGTCGCGGCGGAGGCGCTGCTCGGCGTCGCCTGCCCGCTCACCGTCTGGGAAGCCGTTGCCCGCGGCGGCGTGCCCGCCGAATCATTTGTCGGACGCTGGGTGCAGGCGCTGCTCTTCTACCGGGCGCCCGAGTGGGTCTTTAGCGTCGCCTACGTCGCCTGGACGTCCGCCACGCTGATCACGCTGTGGCTGGTGCCGCCGAAGCCTAGCCGCGCAGCGCCCGCATGACGTTCTCGTCCTGCAGCGCCTGGTCGGGCCGGCCCTCGAAGATGATCTCGCCGCGGTCGATGGCGTAGAGCCGGTCGGCGACGCGCGCGGCGTTGACGAGATTCGACTCCGCGATGAGCAGCGAGATGCCCAGGTCCTCGATCTTGAGCACGGCATCGCGAAAGCGCTTGACCACCACCGGCGCCAGGCCCTCGAAAGCCTCGTCGAGGAGCAGCAGCGTCGGCGCAAGCGCGATGCCGCGCGCGATCGCGACCATCTTGCGCTGGCCGCCGCTCAGGTTCATGCCCTGGCGGCGCAGGAGCTCGCGCACTTCGGGAAAGATGGAGAACACGCGCTCTTCGATATTCTCGGTGGCGAGCTTTTCCAGCCGACGGTGCGCCTTGGCCGACATCCAGCGGCTGATCATCATGTTCTCGGCCACGGTCAGCTCGGGGAAGATCTCGCTGCCTTCCGGCGCGTATCCCATGCCGCGCAGCGCTCGCTGATGCACCGGTAGCGAAGTCACCTCCTCGCCGTGAAACAGGATCTGGCCCGCTCTCACCGGCACGAAGCCCATGATGCTTTCCATCGTGGTGGTCTTGCCGGCGCCGTTGCGGCCCACGAGGCACACCACCTCGTGCTCCCGCACGCTGAGCGAGACACCGCGCAGCACCTGCGCGGGGCCGCGCCAGGCGTCGATGTTCTTCACCTCGAGCATCAGACGTCGGTCCCGAGCAAGTGCTTGGCCACCTCGCTGTTGCGGCGGATCGCCTCCGGCGGCCCGTCGGCGAGGAAGCGTCCTTCGTGCATCACCACCACGCGGTCGGAGTACTTGAACACGACATCCATGTCGTGCTCGATCACGACCGCGGTGATCCCCCCGCCGCGTACCACTGCAGAGACGGTGTCCATGATCTGCGCCTTGTCGCGCGTGCTGACGCCGCTGGTCGGCTCGTCCAGGAACAGGAGCTTCGGGCGCAGCGCGTAGGCGACCGCCACGTCGAGCAGCTTGCGCTCGCCCTGCGCGAGCCCGCGCGCCGGCGCGGCCGCCTTGGCGGCGAGACCGAACGCGGCGAGCAGCTCCGACGCTTCGCGCGTCACCGCCGTATCGCGCTCGGCGACGGCGAGGATGCGCTGCGTCTTGCGTTCGCGCGCAAAGATCGCTAGCGCCACGTTGTCGAGCACGGTGAGGTCGTCAAACAGGTTCACGAGCTGGAAGCTGCGCGCGATGCCGGCGCGGATGCGCTCGTGCACGCTCGCCGTGGTGATGTCGCGATCGCCGATGAAGACGCGGCCGCTGTCGGGAGCGAGGAACGCGCTGATCAGGTTGACGAGCGTGGTCTTGCCCGCGCCGTTGGTGCCGACCAGCGACAGGAATTCGCCCTGGTTGACGATGAAATCCACACCGTCGACGGCGCGCGTCTGCCCGAAGTGCTTCTTCAGCGCCTCGGTGCGCAAGAGAGTCATCTGGACCTCGCGGCCAGGCGCTGCGCCGTGCCGACGATGCCCGCGGGCAGGAAGGTCACGAGGACGATCAGGACCACGCCGAGCGCGAGCTGCCAGTATTCCGTGGCGGCGATGGCGTAGACCTCGAGGTAGTTGAAGATCACCGCGCCGACGATCGGCCCCGTGAAGTTGCGGAAGCCGCCGAGCACGGCGAAGAACACGATCTTGCCCGACTGCGGCCAATAAAGGACATCGGGCGTGGTCAGGCCGTTGAGCGGCACCCAGAGGATGCCGGCGAGCCCGGTGAAGATCCCGGAGACGAGAAAGGCGAGCCAGCGGTAGCGCCAGATGCGCACGCCGAGAAAGCGCGCGCGCGTCTCGTTGTCGCGGATTGCCTGCAGCGTCTTGCCGAAGGGCGAGTGCACGATCAGCCACATCAGCGCGACGCACACGCAGAACACGGCGAGCACGTAGTAGTAATAGGCGTTGACGAACTTGTCGAACGCATCGGCAGAGACCAAGCCGCCGAGCAAGGTGAGCTTGGCGAACGGCACGCGCAGGCCGTCGGTGCCGCCGGTGATCCAGAAGAACTTGTAGGCGAGCGTCCACAGCACCTGCGAAAGCGCGAGCGTCAGGATGGCGAAGAAGATCCGCGTATGGCGCACGCACACGATGCCGAAGAGCGCCGCAAGCGCCGCCGAGGCGAGCACGCCGCCGAGAATGAAGAGCTCCATCGAGGCAATGCCCGAGTAGCGCATCATCAGCGCCACTGCGTAGGCGCCCGCGCCGAAATAGGCCGAGTGCCCGAATGAGAGCAGCCCGGTGTAGCCGAGCAGCAGGTTGAAACCGAGCGCCGCGATCGCGAGCGTCAGCCCATAGGTGAGCAGCTGCGTCTGGTAGGTGCTCGCCAGCACCGGCACCAGCGCGAGCGCGATAAGCACCAGCGCGGCCGCGCCGAGCTGGCGCCGACTCACCCTTTCCTCCCGAAGAGGCCGGTGGGCCGGATCAGCAGCACGATCGCCGCGATGAGATACAACGCGGCAAGCTCAAACTCCTCCCAGAACTGGATGGTGATCGTACGCAGCGCGCTCACCACGAGGGCGCCGACCAGTGCGCCCTCGAGGCTGCCGAGTCCCCCGATCACCACCACGACGAAGGCGATGACCAGCACCTCGACGCCCATGCCGAGCACCGCGGCCTGGGTCGGCACGACGATGGCGCCCGCGAGGCCGGCCATGAAGCACCCCAGACCGAAGGCGAGGATGTAGATACGCTCGACATTGATGCCGAGCGCTGCGGCCATGCGCCGGTCCTGCGCAGTGGCGCGCAGCAGGACACCGAACTTCGTGCGATAGATGAACGCCCAGAGCGCGGCGGCGGCGGCGACGCCCACGCCGATCATCACCAGGTTGTAGACCGGATAGGGCAGCCCGCCGATCTGAATCAGCCCGAGCGAGTCCACCAGCGTGCTCGCGGTGCGCGGCGTGCCGCCCCACACCAGGCGAATGAGATCTTCGAGCACCAGCAGCAGGCCGAACGTGACGAGCAGCTGGTACTCTTCGGGCCGGCGGTAGAAGGGCCGGATCAGCGTCGGCTCGATCGCGAGGCCGATGGCCGCGACCCCGAGCGCTCCGACGAACAGCAGTACAAAGAGCGCTGCCGCAGGAATCGCTGGCGCCGCCGCAGCCACTGCCCAGGCAGTGATGTAGGCGCCGAGTGCGTAGAAGCTGCCATGCGCCATGTTGACGATGCCCATCACGCCGAAGATGAGCGACAGCCCGGCGGCGATGAGGAACAGCACCGCGGCATAGAACAGTGAGTTCAGAACCTGCAGTGCGACGATTTCCATCGCTTTTTGTTGTGCGCACCCCGCCGCGGCGGCCGGGTCAGCAATGCCCGGCCGTTCGCGGCGCTTCCTAGGTCAGGCCGTCACGCCGCTTTCGCGGTCGGCCAGGTCTTCTTGATCCAGTCGGCCGCAGCCGTGGACTCGTTGTGCCCCTGGCCGGGCTTCGGCCAGTTGGGCGGCGCGGTGATCGAGCGGATCGGGATCGAGACGATGCTCGCCGGATCCCACACCGGGAAATCGTAGCCCGGCAGGTTCTTGCTCAAGCCCGTCACCGTGTCCTTGTAGCCCTGGTGGTTGTCCGCGCGGACGTAGAGATAGCCCGCCGGCGCATCGATTCCCGCGCCCTCCAGCATGGCGATGATCGCGTCGTCGTCGGGCCAGCCGCCGACGAGCTGGTTCGCCTTCTCTACTGCGTGCTTGTAGAGATAGAGCGCGGTGTAGGCGCCGTCGGCCTCGAAGCTCGGATACTCCTTCCAGCGCTTGTAGTAGCGCTCGACGAAGCTCTTGTTGAGCGGCCAGCGGTCGCCCGGCGGATAGAGGAAGTGATAGTTCGCGTGCACGCCGGCGAGCACGCCTTCGGGGTGATCCTTGCCGATCGCATGCGGGTAGCCGCCAAAGGCGAGCGTGGTGGCGACCTTCATCTTGTCGAACAGGCCGTAGCGCAGCGCCTGCTTGTAGAACGCGACGTAATCGCCGCCCCACACGCCGGCGATCAGCAGATCCGGCTTGACCGACAGGATCTTCGTGATGTGCGAGGTGAAGTCGGTCGTGCCGAGCTTCGGCCAGGACTCCGAAACCACCTCGATCCCGGGCAGGAGCTTGCCGAGCGCGAGACTGAAGTGCTCGAACACGTTGCGTCCGTAGCTGTAGTCGGGCTGCAGCGATGCGATGCGCCGCACCTTGGGCCAGTGCGTCGCCGCGCCGATCGCCGCGGTAACGCCGTCGGCAGACTGGATGTTGGTCACGCGGAAGCTGTACTTCGGGTTGGGCACCGCCTTGTCGAAGAGAAAGTCGGTGCAGCCGTCGTTGAAGAGCGTGAGCACCTTGAGCTCTTCCGCCACCGGCCCGAGCGCCGGCGTGTTGCCGCTCGAGATCACGCCGGTGAACAGATCGATGCCCTCCGAGAGCTTCATGCGCCGCAGCTCCTTGACGTTGCCGTCGGTGCCGGCGGCTTCGTCGGCGAACATCGTCTCGATCTTGCGCTTGCCGAGCAGCCCGCCCTGCGCGTTGATCTCTTCCTGCGCGAGGATATGGCCGTGCTGCCCCGGCCCGCCGAGCAGCTCGGCAGGACCTGTCATGAACGTGATGTGCCCGACCTTGACCGGCTTGTCGGGAATGTTGCCCTTGGGCTTGACCGCGGCTTGCACGTTGCGGGGCGCGAGTCCCGTGGCGCCGAGGCCCGCAGCACCCAGCGTCGCGCCGAACTGCTTAAGAAAGCCGCGGCGCTCCTCGATCCTGTCCTTGTACATGACGCCTCCTCTTGTGGTACGGCGGCGGCCAGTTTACTCCCCCGGGACGATCTTGATCGCGGCGTTCGCAACGTTGTCCTTAAGCACGGGCGCGACCATCAGGCGCGTCCCTGCGCTGCGCGCGAATTCCAGCCGGCACACCCCGTTGCCGCTGGCCGATGCCGCACCCGCCTTTGCCACCGCACCGTCCCGGGTGATGAGCACATAGCGGCATACCGGCACGGGGTCCGCGCCCGTCAGCCGCTCGGCCAGCCGCTGCGCAAACGAGCCGCGCACCACCTGCACTTCCCGCCCGAGCCGCTCCAGCCATTCGGTCTCCGTCTGCACTTCGGCGCCGTAGCTGCGCTTTTCGATGCGCGTTACGTACGCCTTAAGGGGCACCGCGTACGCATTGAAACTGCCGAGGCCTTTCGGGTAGCTGGGATCGCGAAAGACGGTAAGCACGGCCTTCGTGCCGTCCCAACGGTCGAGGAAATACGGGCCATTGGTGACGAGCCAGTGGCCGTGCTTCGCGTAGAACTCGCGCAGCCGCCGGTAGCGCTCGCGCGCTTCTTGCGCAGTCACATGGGATGCCAGTGCAGGCGGAACGTACGCGCGCTCTTCCAGCTCGCGCGCGAGCGTCGCGAGCCGCTGCACCGTCGCGCTGTCGCGCACCGGGTCGAACGCAGCAAGCTTGAAGTACCCTCGGCGCGCGCCTTCCTCGTACAGCGCGAGCGCATGCCACGGCAGCGTGGTCCACGGCGGCGCCGCGGCGACGGCATCGGCGTCCGCCGGGCCGTCGAGATACACCTCGAGCACCGGCACTTCATAGCTGAGCTTGTCCTCGCCAAATGCAAGCGTCTCGGTCTCCACGCGCAGCACGCGCACGCCCTTCAAGCGCTCGCGCGCAGGCGCGACCGCATAGGCATAGAGCAGATCGGCGACGCTCATCGGCGTGCCATCGTGGAAGGCCGAGTTGCGCACGCGATAGACGATGCGCAGCGCGGCCGTCTTCCCCCCGGGAAACAGCGCATCTTGCGGCACGGCGATCGGCGCTTGGCGCTTCTCGACGGTGGCGCTTACGCGGTTCTCGATCCAGCCGTCCCCGTGCGGCGCAGGCAGGAACGCCGGGTCGGAAAGCGCCGACCACACGAGGCGGCCGTAGGCATCGTCGAAACCGCCGAGCACCGGATTCCAGGGGCTCGACGGCGGCATTGGCGCCGCCACGTCGAGCCAGCCGTTCCAGGGAAAGTCGCGCAGCTTGACCGTGCGCGGAAAAATCGGCGAAGCAAGCCCGTCGAGCGCGTCATAGCCAACGTTTTCGACGCCCTGTGAATACTCCGTGCTGTAGGGCTCGCGCCGCACGGTGTAGCCGAGCACAACGCGCTCGCAGTTCTGCTGCAGAAGCTCGACCAGCTTGCGCTCGAGGCCGATGCGCTCTTCGAGACTGCCGAAATCGCCATGCATCAGACGCCGCACCGTCTCTTCGACGCTTGCATCGCTCGGCGCCGGCGCGAGCAGGCGGTACGCGTGAAACCAGCCCTGCCTCGCCCACGGCGGCGCGGACCAGCCGTTGTAGCGTGCGCCCGCGCCGCGCTCAAGCGCGCCTGCCTCGATCAGCTCGAGCTTCGCGCCTTCGACCTTGCGCGGCGCCGAAGCCGCGCGTGCGGCCTCGGCGCGATCTGCATGCTGCAGGTAGTCGGCGTGAAACGGGGTCACCGGGTACGGATGCCAGACCGCGCCTGCAGGAAGCGCGTCCTTCATGCCGCGCGCCGCGGCGCAGCGTGCAGCGCGCTCGGCGAATTGCGGCAAGCGGCGGTCGAAAGTAGCGACGACATACGCGCCGAGACTAGAGACGCTGCCAAGCTTTGCGCCCTGGGGCGGCGTACCGATTTCGCCCGCGTAAGCGTGCAGCGTGCCGTTCGCGAGGCGTTGGGCGGCGACGTTCGCGTCGAGCGCCTCGACGGTGATCTCCTGCGGATAAAACGACGGATAGAACGGAAACTCGTGGCCGGCATGCGCAGGGCCG
>DASQIG010000182.1:0-2379 GCA_035631735.1 Burkholderiales bacterium
TCTCGCCGTACGGCGCGACGCCATCGGCGGGCGCCGCCTTGCGGATGCGCCAGGCATGCGGTGCGATATTTTCCACCGTCGTTGAACCGGCGAGCCGTGCCAGCTCCTGCGCCTGCGCGGCGGCCATCGCGGGGCCTTGGACGACGAGATTCACGCCGCGAGCTGGAGCAGGATGTCCTTCACCGCCTGGGCGCGCTCCTGCCAGGCGGGGAGCTTGGCCTCGACGCGTAACCGGTCGGGGCCCGCGAGGCGCGCCGCTTTGCCCTTTTTCTGCACGAAGGCGATGACCTTGCCCCCGTCTATCGGCGGGTTCCTGACGAACTGGAGCTGCACCGCCTCGTGCGTGGCGTCGACGCGCGAGACGCCGAGCGGCCGCGCCGCGAGGCGCACCTCGTGGCACTGGATGAGCGCGCGCGCCGGCTCGGGGAGCTCGCCGAAGCGGTCGACGAGCTCCTCGGTGAGCGCTTCGAGCTCCTCGCGCGTGCCGGCGTCGGCGAGGCGCTTGTAGATCGAAAGCCGCTCGTGCACGTCGCTGCAGTAGGTCTCGGGCAGCAGCGCCGGCACATGCAGGTTTACCTCGGTGGAAATATCGACGGCATCGTCCACGTCCAGCGCCTTGCCGGCCTTCAGGCGGCGCACCGCGCGCTCGAGCATGCGGGTATAGAGCGAGAAGCCGACTTCCTGGATCTCGCCCGACTGCTCCTCGCCCAGGATCTCGCCCGCGCCGCGGATCTCGAGGTCGTGCATCGCGAGGTAAAAGCCCGAGCCGAGCTCCTCCATCATCTGGATGGCTTCCAGCCGCTTGAGCGCGTTCCTGCCGAGCGCTTCCTCGGGCGGCGTCAGCAGGTACGCGTAGGCCTGGTGGTGCGAGCGCCCGACACGGCCGCGCAGCTGGTGGAGCTGCGCGAGACCGAACTTGTCGGCACGATTGATGACGATCGTGTTGGCGGTAGGAATGTCGATCCCGGTCTCGATGATGGTCGAGCAAAGGAGCACGTTGGCGCGCTGCGCGGTGAAGTCGCGCATCACGCGCTCGAGCTCGCGCTCGGCCATCTGGCCATGCGCCACCAGGATGCGCGCTTCAGGCAGGAGGCGCACGAGCCGCTCGCGCATGCGCTCGATCGACTCCACCTCGTTGTGCAGGAAGTACACCTGCCCGCCACGCTTCAGCTCGCGCATCGCCGCTTCGCGGATCAGCCCTTCCGAGAATGGCGCCACAAAGGTCTTGATGGCCAATCTTTTCTCCGGCGCGGTGGCGATGACCGAGAAGTCGCGGATGCCTTCGAGCGACATCGCGAGCGTGCGCGGGATCGGCGTCGCCGTGAGCGTAAGCACATCGACCTCGGCGCGCAGCTTCTTCAGCGCCTCCTTCTGCCGCACGCCGAAGCGATGCTCCTCGTCGATGATGACCAGTCCCACCCGCGGCAGCTTGACCTCGCGGCCGAGCAGCTTGTGCGTGCCGATGACGAGATCCAGCTCTCCCTTGGCCAGGCGCGCCAGGATTTCATTGCTCTGCTTCGCGGTCTTGAAGCGCGAGAGCTCGGCGATGCGTACCGGCCAGTCGGCGAAGCGATCGTTGAACGTGTGGAAGTGCTGCTCGGCGAGGAGCGTCGTCGGACAGAGCACCACCACCTGCTTGCTGTCCGCCACGGCGACGAAAGCGGCGCGCAGCGCCACTTCGGTCTTGCCGAATCCCACGTCGCCGCACACCAGCCGGTCCATCGGCTTGCCGGCGGCCATGTCAGCAACCACCGCTTCGATCGCCGCCGCCTGGTCGGGCGTCTCCTCGAAGCCAAAGCCCGCGGCGAACGCCTCGAGGTCGTGCTGCCGGATGCCGAACGCGTGCCCATGGCGGGAGGCCCGCTTCGCGTACAGCGCCAGCAATTCGGCGGCGGTGTCGCGTACCTGCTTGGCTGCGCGTGCCTTCGCCTTGTCCCACTGCCCGCTGCCGAGCTTGTGGAGCGGCGCCTCTTCGGGCTGCGCGCCGCTGTAGCGGCCGATTACGCCGAGCTGCGATACCGGCACGTAGAGCTTGTCGCCGCCCTCGTACTCGAGCAGCAGGAACTCGGCCTTGCCGTCTTCCAGGTCGAGCGTGACCAGGCCCTGGTAGCGTCCGATACCGTGCTCCTCGTGCACCACGGGATCGCCGACCTTGAGCTCCGAGAGATCGCGCAGCATGCCCTCGACCGAGCTGCGCTTCTCGGCGGCGCGCGGGCGCCGGCGCACCACGCCGGCATAGAGTTCCGCTTCGGTGAGGATCGCCCAGCCTTCCGCGGGAGCGGCGAAGCCGTGCGCGAGCGGCGCGACGCCGAGCATGAAAGCGGCCGGGCTCGATTGGAACTGCTCGTAGCTTGCCGCGGGCGCGGGCTTCAACCCGTA
>DASQIG010000183.1:0-1591 GCA_035631735.1 Burkholderiales bacterium
AGCACGTATGCGCTCACCGCGTACACCTCGTCGTCGCTGAGCGAGAGCGGGTTGTTGAGCGGCATCGCGCGGCGCACGTAATCGAAGAGCGTCGTCGAGTAGGGCCAGTAGCTCCCCACGGTGCGCAGCGGCGCCTTGGTCGCGAGGCTGCCGACGCCGCCGGCGAGCGCATCCGCCGGCTTGCCGGCGCCCTTCGCGCCATGGCAGGCAAGGCAATGCTGCTCGTAGACCTTGAGTCCCTGGCGCGCGCTGCCGCTTCCCGGCGGCAGGCCTTCACCACTCGGCGGAATGCTGATGTCCCAGCGCGCGAGCGCCGCGGCGCTCACCGGCTCGCCGAGCCGCGGCGCCGGCGTTTCGGCGCGCTCGGCCGTCGCGCACGCGGCGAGCGCCAACGCTGCACAGACGGCGATGCGGCTACGCGAAGACATGTTTCACGCTGCCGTCCGTTTCCACGGCCCAGCTCACGATCGAGTTGTTGTGAAAGCGCGCGTCGGGCGCGTAGCGCGCGAGCCAATCGCGCCGCAGGGGCTGCAGATTGCCTTTCTCGTCCGTGGCGCGGCTCTGCAGCAAGGCCGTGCCGCCGTTCCATTCCCACGGATGGCGGAAGCGCACCAGCGCGCGCGGGCGCTGCGCGCCGGTCAGCGCTGCTTCGGCCCAGGTGCGTCCGCCGTCGGTAGAGACCTCGACCCGGCGCACGCGCCCCGCGCCGCTCCAGGCGATGCCGCTGATCTCATGGAAGCCGCGCTCTGCGAGCTGCATCGTGGAGGAGGGCCGTGTGATCACCGACTTGACGCCCATCTCGAAGGTGAACTGCAGCGCACGGCCGTCGGGCAGCGCGTCGGTGTACTTCGATGTTTCGTCCTTGGTGTGCGTCGGCCCTTCGGTGAGCTTGATCCGGCGCAGCCACTTCACGCTCATGTTGCCTTCCCAGCCCGGCAGCAGCAGCCGCACGGGATAGCCCTGCTCGGGCCGCAGGCGCTCGCCGTTCTGGTAGAGCGCGATCATGGCGTCGTCGAGCGCTTTCTCGAGCGGCACGCTGCGGCTCATGTGCGCCGAATCGGCGCCCTCGGCGAGGATCCATTTCGCCTGCGGCAGGACGCCCGCTTCGTCGAGCAGCACGCGCAACGGGAAACCGGTCCATTCCGCGCACGACAGGTTGCCGTGCATCGCGCCCGCCGGCACCTGCGCAGGCTGCGGCGTCAGCGCGCGGCTGCTGTTCCCGGAACACTCCAGGAAATAGATGCGGCTGATCCGGGGATAGCGCAGCAGTGACGCAACCGAAAAACGCAGCGGCCGATCGACCAGGCCGTGGACATGGAGCCGGTGCACCTTCGGATCGATATCCGGCGTGCCGCTGTGGCTGCGAATGAAATGCAGCGGGTTCGGCGTGATGATCCCGTCCAGCGCCTCGATCGGCGAAAGCGCCGCGCCCGATCCCGGTGCGAGCTCGCCGTAAGGCTGGCCGAAATGCCGGCCGACCGGCTGCTCGAAGCGCGACGGTTGGCCGTAGCGGGTGAACCCGGTGCCGTAGACGCGCTCCCACGGCTCGCCGGCGGGCGGCTCAGCGCTCGCGCGGCTGACGAGGCTCGCA
>DASQIG010000184.1:0-5787 GCA_035631735.1 Burkholderiales bacterium
ATTGACCGCACCGGTGAAACGAAACGCGCGCAGGTAGTCGATCAGCGCGGCGCTGAACCGTCGCGTTTCCTTGAGCCACGCGAGGTCATCCGCGGAGAAGCGCAAATTTTCCAGATAGTCGAGCGTCGGCTCCACGCCGGCGGCGATCAGGAAATTGCGCTCCGGCGGCACATCGCGCACGAAAAACTCGAACACTGCGGTGCCGGTGACCCCATGGTCCAGATAGGCCTGGAGCATGTTGAGCTGGTAGAGGTCGGTGAGCAGGCCGCAATTTTCCGAGTCCATGGTCTCTCGCTCCGGCCCGCGCCCTTCCGACGGGGCTTACCATCCGGAGGCGCAAGGTCTCAATCCGTGGGAACCGGTGGGCCCGTCAACTCTTGTCAATTGACGCTTGCCGCCTATGGTCGCCCGTCAGACCGGCGAAAGACTTCTGCCATGCTCGAATTTGCGGGGACCGTATTCGTCACATTTCTCGTGATCATCGATCCGGTGGGAGTGTTGCCGTTGTTCGTGGCACTGACGCATCGGCAAGGAAGGGAGCTGCGTCGCCGCACCGCCACGCGCGCCATCGTGGTTGCCGCCATCACGCTCGCGGTGTTTGCGTTGGCGGGACAGCCGCTGTTGCGCCTGCTCGGGATCACGCTCCCGGCGTTCCGCATCGCCGGCGGCATCCTTCTGCTGCTTCTGTCGATCGACATGGTGTTCGCGCGCAAGAGCGGCATCCGCTGGACCACCGCGGCGGAGACCGAGGAGGCGGAGGAGAGCGTCGACGTTGCCGTCTTCCCGCTCGCGATTCCGCTCATCGCCGGGCCCGGCGCGCTTACTTCCGTCATCCTGCTGATGGGACGCGCGCACGGCGACATCATGCTGCAGGCGGTCGTGATCGGCTTGATGTTGCTCGTCCTCGGTCTGTGCCTTGTGTCATTTCTATTTGCGCTGCCGCTGATGGATCGGCTCGGCGTGACCGGCATCAACGTGGTCGACCGCGTGTTCGGGGTCGTGCTTGCGGCGCTCGCCGTGCAGGCCGTGCTCGACGGCGCGACCGAAGTGCTGACGAACCTGCCATCGCGGCTGTCGGGCTAGCGAGCTCTTGATTCCGAGCGGAACAAGCGCATATGCGGGTGGCCGCAGGCATTGGCCTGCTTTACCTTCAGCTCATGCGCCCCACGTCGCAGTTCCACCCGGCGGTCGCCGCCTGGTTCGATCGCAGCTTCGCGGCGCCCACCGCCGCACAGGCGCAGGCATGGCCGGCGATTGCCGCCGGGCGACATGTGCTGATTGCGGCGCCGACCGGCTCGGGCAAGACGCTGGCGGCGTTTCTTGCAGCCATCGACGGGTTGGTCCGACAGGGCGTTGCGGGTGAGCTGAAGGACGAGACCCAGGTCGTCTACGTCTCGCCGCTCAAGGCGTTGTCGAACGACATCAAGCGCAATCTCGAAGTCCCGCTCGCCGGCATCCGCGAGACCCTGCGCGAACAGGGGCTGCCCGAGGTCGACATCCGCGCCTGGGTGCGCACCGGCGACACCACCTCTGGCGAGCGCGAGCGCATGCGCCGCCGCCCGCCCCATATCGTCGTCACCACGCCGGAGTCGCTCTACATCCTGCTCGGCTCGGAATCCGGACGCGCCATGCTGGCGACGACCCGCGCGGTGATCGTCGACGAGATCCACGCGCTGGCGCCCAACAAACGCGGCACGCATCTCGCAATTTCGCTCGAACGGCTCGATGCGTTGTGTGGGCGCCGCCTGCCGCGCATCGGCCTTTCCGCCACGCAGAAACCGATCGAGGCGATCGCGCGATTCCTGGTGGGCGAACACGAGCCCTGCACCATCATCGACACCGGCCATCGCCGCGCCCGAGACCTCGCGCTCGAGTTGCCCGAGTCGCCGCTCGAAGCGGTGATGTCGGCGGAGGTGTGGGAGCAGGTCTATCGCCGCCTCGCCGAGCTGACCGAGGCGCACCGCACGACGCTCATCTTCGTCAATACGCGCCGCATGGCCGAGCGCGTGACGCGCCATCTTTCCGATCGCCTGGGCGAGGATCACGTCACCGCCCACCACGGCAGCCTGGCCAAGGAGGCGCGTTTCGACGCCGAGCAGCGGCTCAAGCACGGTCAGCTCAAGGCGCTGGTGGCGACCGCCTCGCTCGAACTCGGCATCGACATCGGCGACGTCGATCTCGCGTGCCAGCTCGGCTCGCCGCGCTCGATCGCGAGTTTCCTGCAGCGGGTCGGCCGCTCCGGCCATGCGGTCGACGGCATGCCCAAGGGGCGCCTGTTCCCGCTCTCGCGCGATGAGCTTGTCGAATGCGCGGCGCTCCTCGATGCCGTGCGCCGCGGCGAGCTCGATCAGGTCGCGATCCCGGAGCGGCCCCTCGACGTGCTCGCCCAGCAAATAGTCGCCGAGGTCGCGGCGCGCGAGTGGAACGAGGACGAGCTTTACGCACTTATGCGCCGCGCCTGGCCCTACCGCGCGCTGCCGCGCGCGGATTTCGCCGCTGTGGTTGCCATGCTGGCGGAAGGCTTTGCCACGCGGCGCGGCCGGCGCAGCGCGCTCGTTCATCACGACGCAGTCAACCAAGTGCTGCGCGGCCGGCGCGGCGCGCGCATGACCGCGATCACCTCGGGCGGCACCATTCCGGATAACGCCGATTACGCCGTGCTGCTCGAGCCGGAGAACCAGATCATCGGCAGCGTCAACGAGGACTTCGCGGTCGAGAGCCTCGCGGGCGACATCTTCCAGCTCGGCAACAATTCCTACCGCATCATCCGGGTCGAGCGTGGGACCGTGCGGGTCGAGGACGCGCATGGCCAGCCGCCCACGATCCCGTTCTGGCTCGGCGAAGCGCCCGGCCGCAGCGCCGAACTGTCGGCGGCAGTTTCGCGTCTGCGCGAGGAGGTCGCCGCGCGCCTGCGCCAGGATCCCTCGGGGGAGGCGGCGCGTGGCTGGCTCGAAGCCGAGGTCGGGCTCTCGCCCGAGGCCGCGGCGCAGCTCATCGAATATCTCGCCGCCGGCAACGCGGCACTCGGCTGTCTGCCGACCCTCGACACCATCGTGCTCGAGCGTTTCTTCGACGCGGTCGGCGGCATGCAGCTCGTCATCCATTCGCCCTACGGCAGCCGCGTCAATCGCGCCTGGGGTCTCGCGCTGCGCAAGCGTTTCTGCCGCAAATTCAATTTCGAACTTCAGGCCGCGGCGACCGAAGACAACATCGTGCTCTCGCTCACGACCGCGCATAGCTTCGAACTTTCCGAGGTCGCGCGCTATCTCAACGCGGCGAGCGTGCGCGAGGTGTTGATCCAGGCGATGCTCGACGCGCCCATGTTCATCACGCGCTGGCGCTGGGTCGCCGGCGTGTCGCTCGCGCTGCCGCGCTTCCGCGGCGGCCGCAAGGTGCCGCCGCAGCTCGCCCGCATGGACGCCGAGGACCTGATCGGCGCGACCTTCCCGGATCAGATCGCATGCGCGGAAAATCTGGTGGGCGAGCGCGAGATTCCCGATCACCCGCTGGTGCGTCAGACCATCCACGACTGCCTCACCGAGGCGATGGACATCGACGGGCTCGAAGCGCTGATCGCGCGCATCGAGCAGGGCGCGGTGCGCGTCGTTGCGCGCGATCTTACCGAGCCTTCGCCGCTCGCCCTTGAAGTGCTCTCGGCGCGGCCCTACGCCTATCTCGACGACGCGCCCCTCGAAGAGCGCCGCACCCAGGCGGTGATGAGCCGGCGCTGGCTCGCGCCGGAAGACGCCGCCGAATTGGGCCGGCTCGACCCTGAGGCGATCGAGCGCGTGCAGCAGGAAGCCTGGCCCGAGGCCGCCAACGCCGACGAACTGCACGACGCGCTGCTGTGGCTCGGTGTGTTGAGCGAGACCGAAGCAGACGCGGGGTCCGGCTGGCGCGACTGGCTCGCCGCGCTCGCGCGCGACCGCCGCGTCGCGCGATTGCAGACGCCCGGGGGATCGTTCTGGATCACGGCCGAGCGTCTGCCGCAGGTGCAGGCGCTGTGGTCCGACGCGCCAATCGATCCGGCGATTACTGCGCCGGCCGCGCATGCGGAGAAAATCTGGTCACGCGAGGAAGCGCTGGTCGAGCTGGTGCGCGGGCGCCTGGAAGGGCAGGGGCCGGTGACGCAAAGTGCCCTCGCGGATTTGTTTGGATTGCCTTCGTCAGAGCTCGCTGCGGCCCTTGCCGCGCTCGAAGTGGAAGGCTTTGCGTTCCGCGGCCGTTTCTTGGCCGTCGACGAAGACCAATGGTGCGAGCGCCGGCTGCTCGCGCGCATCCATCGCTACACCATCAAACGCCTGCGCGCCGAGATCGAGCCGGTCGCTGCGCGCGACTTCCTGCGCTTTCTCCTGACGTGGCAGCGCGTGGCGGCGGATGCGCGCATGGAAGGTCCCGAGGCGATCGAGCCGGTGATCGAGCAGCTCGAAGGTTTCGCCGCGCCCGCCGCTGCCTGGGAGAGCGAGATCCTCCCGGCGCGCCTTGCCGGCTACGACCCCGATTGGCTCGACGACCGCTGCGTTGCCGGCCGCGTCACCTGGCGGCGCCTCACGGCGCGCAACGGCTATGGCAACGGCGAACGCCGGCCGGCGCCGGTGCGCAGCACGCCGATCGCGCTGCTCGCGCGGCGCAACGCGCACTACTGGGGCGGACGTGCGCCAGCCGACGAGGTTCCGCTGAGCCCGCGTGCCCAGTTGGTCGCGGAATCGATCCGCGCCCAGGGCGCCTCTTTCTTCGACGAAATGATCGGCGCCACCGGGCTGCTGCCGTCGCAGCTCGAGGAGGCGCTCACCGAACTGGTGGCGCTGGGTGTGGTCAATTCCGACAGCTTCGCCGGCCTGCGCGCGCTGCTCGTGCCGTCGAGCGAGCGCCGGCCGGGCCCAAACGGACGGCGTCGGCGGCGCACCGTGAAGTTCGGCATGGAGGACGCCGGCCGCTGGGCATTGGCGCGGCCCGGCCGCGCATCCATCGATCCCGCGCGCCCCGATCCGGAATCGGTCGAGCACGTCGCGCGCACGCTGCTCGCCCGCTACGGCGTCGTTTTCTGGCGCCTGCTCGAGCGCGAGGCCGACTGGGTGCCGCCGTGGCGCGATCTCCTGCGCGTCTACCGCCGGCTCGAGGCGCGCGGCGACATCCGCGGCGGCCGCTTCGTCGCCGGCTTCTCGGGCGAGCAGTTCGCGCTGCCCGAGGCGATCGGCATGCTGCGGGACGTCCGCCGCAAGCAGACGAGCGGTGCGCTCGTCTCGCTCTCCGGCGCCGATCCGCTCAACCTCGTCGGCATCCTCACGCCGGGCGCACGGCTTGCCGCGCTCACCGGCAACCGCGTGCTCTATCGCGACGGCATCCCGATTGCGACGCTTGCGGCCGGCGAAGTGCGCTTTCTGGAGACACTCGACGCGGCCAGCGAATGGGAGGCGCACAAGACCTTGCTGCGCCAGACCGCGCCACGGCGGCCGGTCGCGGAAGATGTGGCAGAGCAAACAAACACTGAAGCGCCGGAGTTGATTGGAATAAAATAATAACTACGCGTCCTCCAGCACCTCGCGGATGCGCTCGGCCAGCATCTGCTGGGTCACCGGCTTCTGTATCACCTCCGTGCCCGGCCCTATGTGGCCGTGCTGCACGATCGAATCCGGTGCGTAGCCGGACATGAACAGCACGCGCACATCGGGCTGACGGCGCTTTATCTCTTCCGCCAACTGGCCCCCGTTCAGGCCGGGCAGCACCACGTCGGTGAGCAGCAGGTCGAGGTGCACGTCGTTGCGCTCGAGCAGGCCCAGCGCGGAA
>DASQIG010000185.1:0-10506 GCA_035631735.1 Burkholderiales bacterium
CGTCCCGCGGCCACCAGGTAGTAGTAATCGCCTTCGTCGCCCTCGCGGATCACCACTTCGCCGCGCGCCACCGCCACGCGCTCGAAGCGCTTGAGCAGCTCCTCGACATGCGCGGCCGGCAGCTGCGCGAGCGCGCCGTGCTTGAGTTGCTTGAGCGCCAAGGCGCCGTTCACGAAGCGCGCGTCGTTCTTTACCGCGTGGTCCCAGGTGGCGAGGACTTCGAGCAGCTCGTCGTCGAGCGCGAGCAGATCCACGTCGGTGATCGCCTTGCTGCGCACGACCGGCGGCCGCGCGCGGTTCAGCGCCTGGCAGCCTTCACCCGTGGCACCGACGATGACCGCCGTGCCGCCGCCTTCAAACGCCAGCAGCAGCTCGCCTTGCACCAGGAACAGCGCGCGCCCCGGCTCGCGGCCGCGCAGCGGATCGCTGCCGCGCGGCGCGCGCTCGACCAGCGCGAGCTCGGCGAGCTCGGCGAGCCGCTCGGGCGCGAGCCCGGCGAGTGGCGCGAGCGCCGCGAGCTGCTCGGGCGTTGGACGCGTCTCGCGCACTAGAACTCGAGCACCAGGTTGTTCTGCAGCATCTGCGGCCTGAACTTGCCTACGCACTCCGCGATCTCGAGCATGGTCGGCTCGATCTCGCCGGGCTTGAGGTGCGTGATATAGATCTCGGCGTCGAGCTCGAGCTTGGCGAGCTCCTCGGCGAGCGTCGCCGGGCAGAGATGCCGCGACATCTCGGCGAGCGCGCGCTCCTTGTTCGAGAACGCGGTCTCGATGATCAGGAACTTGAGGTTCGCGATGCGGTTCACCTCGCGCCACAGCGCGTCGTTCGGCCCGGTGTCGCCGGTGAACACGAGGCTCGCCGCGCCGCTGTCGAGGTGGTAGCCGACCGCGGGCACGGTATGGCGCGCCGGCAGCGCCGTGATGCTGCGAGCGCCGAAGCGTACCGTCTCGCCGACCGCGATCTCCTCATAGCGCAGGAACGGCGCCGCCGCGCTCGGGATCTCGCTGAAGTCGGGCCAGATCGACCAGTTGAACAAATGATTGCGCATGATCTCGATCGTCGCGCGGGTCGCATGAACCACCAAGGGCCTGGTGCGCATTCCGCCCACCGTGTCGACCAGGAACGGAATCGAAGCGACGTGATCGAGATGCGAATGCGTGATGAAGATGGTGTCGATCTGCGACAGCTCGGCGAGCGTGAGATCGCCGACGCCGGTGCCGGCATCGATCAGGATGTCGCTGTCGACGAGAAACGACGTCGTGCGCAGGTGCCGCCCGCCGATGCCGCCGGAGCAGCCGAGCACGCGCAGGCGCATGCCGGTAGCTACTTCTCGTCGAACACCGTGACCGGCTCCCAGTCGGCGGTCATCGGTGAGGCGCGTGCGCTTCTTACCCGATCGGCATACATGGCGTACAGCATGAAGCCTGGAGCGAGGCGCTGCAAATTGTGAAGATTTACCTCCGCCAGGTCCCAGTTGCGCGAGCGATAGGCGCGCAGCGCCTGCGCCCAGATCCTCAGCTCCTCCTGCCCTTGCGGCTGGAGCTCGGCGACCAGGCCGAGGGGCTCGTAGATGGTGATCGCTTCGTCTTTGCCTTTGACCTTGATGCGGTCGACTTCGCGGAACGCCACGTCCTCGATCCTTTGTCGCGTGCTCTCGCCGACGAGGATGCCGGCGCCGTAGTGCTTGGTGCAGCCTTCGAGGCGCGAGGCGACGTTGACGGCGTCGCCCATCGCCGTGTATGCGCGACGCAGTTTCGAGCCCATGTCACCGACGCGCACCGTGCCGGTGTTGATACCAACGCCGATGGCGAGCCGCGGCCAGCCGCGCGCGGCGAAGCGCTGGTTGAGCACGCCGACCGCTTTCTGCATGTCGAGCGCAGCCAGCACCGCGTTGCGCGCCTGCTGCGGATCTTCAACCGGTGCTCCCCAGAACGCCATGACGGCGTCGCCGATGTACTTGTCGAGCGTGCCACGATGGCGGCCGCGGATGATCTCGCTCATCGTGGTGAGGTACTCGTTGATGTACTCGCGCAGCGCCTCGGGGCTCAGCGCCTCGGAGATGCCGGTAAAGCCACGGACGTCGGAGAAGAGGAGGGTGAGCTCCGCGCTGCGCGGCGCCATGTTGTAGCGGCGCGGATCGCGCGCCATCTGACGCACCAGCTCGGGCGGCACGTACTGGCCGAAGAGCTCGGCGAACTGGCGCTTGGAGCGCGACTCAACGAAGTAGCCGTACGCCATATTCATGGTGTAGAGCGCGAGCACCATGAGGAGCGAGCTTGCGAGCGGCAGCACGAGACCGCCCTGCTGCCACACCGTGACATTGAAGGCGACGATGAGCGCGGTGCCGGCGGCGACCGCGAGCGTCGCCCACAGCGCCGAGAGCATCGGGATGAGAAGCGCGAGCAACGTGCCGCCGACGAGCAGCAGCACGACCTCCGCGCCGAGCGTGTACCAGGGCCTGCGCTTGAAGTCCTGGTCGAGCATGCCGGCGAGCATGTTGGCGTGCACTTCGACGCCGGGGAGGACGTTGTCGACCGGCGTGGAGCGCAGATCTCCCAGCGTGGACGCGGTCGCGCCGACCAGCACGATCTTGTCCTTGAGGCTTCCTGGCGCGACGCGCTCCTTCAGCACATCGGCAGCCGGCACGTACTCGAAGCTGAACTTGCGGCCGCGATAGGGAATCAGCGTGGCCGCGTTCTCGTCGACCGGGATCTCGAACGGCCCGACCTTCAGCGTCTCGAGCGCATCGTCCTTGAAGCCGGGCTCGAGCGCCGGCGGCGTGCCCAGTGATTTGGCAAGCAGCGTGCGGAACACGGCGAGCGAAAAGGCCTCGTAGTACTCGCCCTCGAACTCGACGATGAGCGGCAGGCGGCGCAGCACGCCGTCGGCATCGGCCAGCTGATTGATGTGCCCCGCGCCCGCTGCGCTTTCGAGATACGCGGACAGGTTGCCGGTGTAACCCTGCCACTGGTGGAAGTCGACCATTCGGCCGCTGAAGCTGCCTTCGGGCAGTACGGGCTTCGGTATCGCGTTGGCGCGCACGGCACGCGCCTCGCTGTTGAAGTAGTAGCCGAGCACGACCGGCCGCCCCTTCATCGCGGCGGCGAAGCGCGCGTCGAAATCGAGATTGGGGCGCAGCTTCGCGTACGCCGACCGGAACTGCGGCAGGTCACGCGCGAGTCGGTCGAGCGTATCGATGCCCGAGCTCGTGTCGCGCTCGGCCCAGACCACGTCGAACGCGAGCAGCGCCACGCCGTGGCGCTCGAAGAGCTGGTCGACGAGCTCGGCCATGAGGTTTCGGCTCCACGGCCAGTGGCCGAGCTCGCCGAGGCTCTGCTCGTCGATGTCGAGGATGACGATGCGGCTCTCGACGCCGCGCGGCATGGTCATCGCCAGCCGCGCGTCGTAGATGAAGTTGTCGAGCTGGGTGACGAACTTGACCGGGTAGAGGCCGAGCGCCTGGCCTACAAGGAAGAGCACGATCGCAAGGCCGAGTCCGATCCTTACGAGGTGCTGTCTCAGCGTCGGCCTTTCAGGCCTTCAGGAAGAATTCCATCTTGACGCCGGCCAGTTCGATCACGTCGTGATCTTTGAGGGAGTGGGGCGCGGCGCCGATTTCCTGGCCGTTGACCGTGGGCCGCTTGTCGCCTTCCACATGGGTGATGAAATAGCCTTGCGGGCGCCGGGTGAGCACCGCGACCTGCACGCCGGGCTTGCCGAGCGTGGTGAGGGGCTTGGTGAGCTCGAGCTCCTTGCCGGCGTTGCCGCCCGAAAGGAGCTGGATCGCGCCGAGGGGCTGGACGGGCTTCGTCGGTGCCGCCTGGCTCGGCGCCGCCGGCGCGGATATAGAGCGCGCGTCCTTGTCGGCGATGCCCGCTGCCGCAGCGCTCGCGCCGGCCGCCTGGACCGCGGCCTGACGCTGCGCGACCGCCGCCTGGGCGCCGGCGCCGCCGGCCGCCTGCGCCGCCTTCATGGCCGCCGGGCGAAGCACCATGGTTTTCTCGAAGTCGGCTTTCTCCCCGCTTGCCGCGGGCGCCGCCTCGCCCACGAACTTGAGCTTGTACTTGCCGAGCTCGATGACGTCGTTGTTCTGCAGGAAATGCTTCTTGATCGGGTTGCCGTTGACGATCGTGCCATTGGTGCTGCCGAGGTCCTCGAGGAACGAGTCGTTGAGGATAGTCACGATCACGGCGTGCTCACCGCTCACCGCGAGGTTGTCGATCTGGATGTCGTTGTGGGGCTTGCGGCCGATGGTGGTCCGCTCCTTCGTCAAGGGAATTTCCTTGAGAACGAGCCCATCCATGCTGAGTATCAATTTCGCCATACCCGTCCTATTGGGAGCTTATTTTAACCACGCGAACATCTTAGCCATGACGCCGCGCGGGCCCGGGTACTCCCTGAGGACCCGGACCAGTATAACCGAAACGTTGTCACGGCCCCCGTTGTCATTGGCCATCTGCACGAGCTGCTGGGCGGCGAGCTTGAGGTTGCCCCCCAGCGCCTGCAGCGTCAGGCCGATGTCCTCGTCGTCCACCATGTCGCACAAGCCGTCCGAGCAGAGCAGATAGATGTCGCCCGGCTTGGTCGGGTATTCGTGGATCTCCGGCTCGACCGTCGGATCGATGCCGAGCGCCTTCGTCACCAGGTTCTTGTGCGCGGCCTTCTTCGCCTGCTCGGCGGTGATGATTCCCGAATCGATCTGCTCCTGCAGCAGTGAGTGGTCGCGCGTTATCTGCCTGAACTTGCCCTCGCGCATCAAGTAAAGCCGGGAATCGCCCAGGTGGGCGACGAGCACGCGGTTGTCGTAGAAAAGGCACACCACCAGCGTCGTGCCCATGCCGGCGTATTGCGGCTGGCTTTGCGCCGCCTGGTAGATGGAGCTGTTCGCCTTCAGAACCTGCTCGCGCAGCAGGCGCGCGGCGATTTCCTGGTGGTTCTTCTGGTCGATCTCGTAGGGCCGCGCATCGGCGAGGATCTGGCGCATCTCCGTGACGATCACGGTGGTGGCCATGCCGCTCGCCACCTCGCCCGCGTTGTAGCCGCCCATGCCGTCGGCGAGCACCACGAGGCCGTTCGCCGGGTCGGCGGCGATCGAGTCCTCGTTGTGAGAGCGCACCATGCCCGGGTCGGTGCAGGTGGTGATCTCGAGTGTCTGTGTCAGGTCCATGTTCAACGCCCGCGGTCGAGCGCGCTGGCAGTGAAAATCGCGGACCGCACCGCGACGGCGACGCCGAGGAACCAGCCGGCCTTCCAGACACCCGCTTGCAACGCGCGCCTCCCCTCGTTGTCTCCGCCAAAAAAAATTCTACGCTACGGCCGAATTAGGAGACTGAGGCCGGGCGCGCGGTCACAACTCCCCTGAAAACAGAGCCCTCGGGTGCATTGTTGCAGTCCAACATTCGTCGCGTCAAATGCTTACGCGACTTCCCGCACGCTTCACGCGGCGAGCAGCATTCCGGCCTTGATCGCGCCGGTAGAGAGAAGCTCGGCGGCAGCAACTTTTTTGCCCTCGCCGAGCTTTGCGCGCAGCACTTCGATGCGTCCGCCCTGCGCGCTGACCTGGAAGCTCTTGTCCGTAACTTCAACGACTTCGCCGATCTTGCCCTTCACTGCGCCGAAGGCGCGCACGAGGTGCTTGCGCGCGTCGAAAATTTGCAATTCCGCAGCTCCGAGCATGCTCCAGGCACCGGGCGCGGGATTGCAGCCGCGGATCGTGTTGTAGATGAGGTCGACGTGATTTGCCCAATTGAGCCGCGCCTCGGCCTTGCGGCACCAGCCCTCGTAGCTCGCCTGCGACTCGTCCTGCACCGTCTCGCGATGCTTGCCCGCGACCACGACATCGGCCGCTTCCAGCATCGCCTTCACTCCCATCGGGAACAGCCGGTCGAAATACACCGTGGCGAGCGTGTCGTCCGGAGCGATCGGCGTCTCCTTCTGCAGGATGACCGGCCCCTCGTCCAAGCCGTCGGTGGGCCGGAAGATGGTCAGCCCGGTCTTGGTGTCGCCGCGGATGATCGGCCAGTTGATCGAGGAGGGGCCGCGGTACTTCGGCAGCAGCGACGGGTGGTACTGGATCGTGCCGTGGCGCGGGATGCCGACGAAGTCCTGCGGCGCGAACTGCAGCACGAACGCCATGATGCCGATGTCGGCGGCGAGCTTCTTCATCGCCGCGCGGGCCTCGTCGCTCTTCAGCGATGCGAACTGGAACAGCGGCAGCCCCTTTTCCTGGGCGGCGGCTTTCAGCGCATCGGCTCGCGCGCCGGGCTTCTCCGGCGCACAAAAGACGCCGGCGACCTGGTCGCCGCGCGCGAGAAACGCCTCCAGCACCGCTTTGCCGAAGTCCTGCTGGCCGATGATGGCGACGCGCATCTCAGAGTGCCTCCGCCTTCTTCGGCGTCTTCGGCGGAATGGAGAACGCGCCCGCGTTCTTCAGCGCGGCGATGCGCGTTTCATCGTAGCCGAGCACCTCGCGCAGGATTTCCTCGGTATGCTCGCCGAGCGTCGGGCTGCGCTTGATCGCCGCCGGCGAATCCGACAGCTTGATCGGCATGCCGACGTTGAACCATTTGCCGCGTTGCGGATGATCCAGCTCGACCCACATGTCACGCCCGCGCACGTGCTCGTCGTTCGCCAGGTCCGCGGTGCTCATGATCGGGCCGCAGGGCACGTCCAGCGGATTGAGGATCGCCATCAGCTCGCGCTTGGTGTAGCTCTTGGCGAAGCGGTTGATGAGCGCCCACATCAGGTTCTGGTTCTTGCGCCGCTCGCCGATCGCGGCAAGCCGCGGGTCGCTCGCCATGTCGGGCATGCCGACTTCCGGGCCGATGCGCTTCGCGAGGTCTTCCCACACCGCTTCCTGCACCACCACGTAGAGCCAGTCGTTCGCGCCGTGTGGCTTGCAGTGAATGGCGTTGCCGAGCTGGCCGCCGCCCGAGTCGTTGCCCGCGCGCGGCACGTCGCCCATGCCCTGGTAAGTCGGCACCGAGTATTCCGGCAGCGGGCTGCGCGCCAGCCGCTGGTGGTCGCGGAACTTGACGCGGCAGAGATTCATCACGCCATCCATCATCGCCACTTCGACGTACTGGCCTTTGCCGGTGTGCTCGGCCTGGCGCAGCGCCGCGAGCAGCCCGATCGCGAGATGCAAGCCCGTGCCGGTGTCCCCGATCTGCGCGCCGGTGACGAAGGGCGGACCTTCGGGCACGCCGGTCGTGCTCATCGCGCCACCCATCGCCTGGGCCACGTTCTCATACGCCTTGAAGTCGGCGTAAGGCCCGCTGGAACCGAAGCCCTTGATCGAGCCCATCACGATCTTCGGGTTGATGCTGCGGATCTTGTCCCACGGGAAGCCGAAGCGATCGAGCACCCCCGGGCCGAAGTTCTCCATGATGATGTGGCACTTCTTGAGAAGATCGACGAACACCTGCTTGCCTTCGGCGCTCTTCATGTTCACGGTGATCGAGCGCTTGTTGCAGTTCAGCATCGTGAAGTAGAGGCTGTCGGCGTTCGGTACGTCGCGCAGCTGCCCGCGCGTTGCGTCGCCCTGCGGGTTCTCGAACTTGATGACATCCGCGCCCAGCCACGCGAGGAGCTGCGAGCACGTCGGCCCCGCCTGCACGTGCGACATGTCCAGAATGCGTACGCCCTTGAGTGCTTCCATGGCTAGACCTATTTCTTTTTGGCGCTCGGGTTGAGGCTCGTGATGCGGCCGCTCTCGGTGCCGGCCGTCTCGTCGATCACCGCATTGATGAGCGTGGGCTTGCGCGAACGAAGCGCCTGCTCGATCGCGCTTTTCAGCTCCGCCGGCGTGGTCGCGTTGGCGCCAACGCCGCCGAAGGCCTCGATGATCCTGTCGTAGCGCGCGCCCTTCACGAACACCGTCGGCGCCGGATCGCGGCCGGTCGGATCCTGGTCGGTGCCTTTGTAGACACCGTTGTTGTTCATGATCACGATGCAGACCGGCAGGTTGTAGCGGCAGATCGTCTCCACCTCCATGCCGGAGAAGCCGAAGGCGCTGTCGCCCTCGACCGCGATCACCGGTTGCTTGGTGAGCACCGCCGCGGCGACGCAGTAGCCCATGCCGACGCCCATGATGCCCCAAGTGCCCACATCGAGGCGCTTGCGCGGCTTGTACATGTCGACGATGCTGCGCGTGAAGTCGAGCGCGTTGGCGCCTTCGTTGACCAGGATCGCGTCGGGGTTCGCTTTTACGATGTCGCGCACGACGTTGAGCGCGCTGTGGAAGTTCATCGGCATCGGATGCCGCGCCAGCGTCTCGGCCATCTTCGCGACGTTCGCCTTCTTCTTCTCGCTGATCGCGCTCAGCCAGTCCGCCGGCGGCTTCGGCGAGTTGCCCAGGCTTGCCAGCATCGCCGAGACGCAAGAACCGATGTCGCCGACCACCGGCGCGTCGATGCGCACGTTGCTGTCGGCTTCCTGCGGCGAGATGTCGACCTGGATGAATTTCTGCCCGCCCCAGTCCTTGTGGCCCTTGCCACCCCACGTCTTGCCCTTGCCGTGCGACAGCAGCCAGTTCAGCCGCGCGCCGATCAGCATCACGACGTCGGCCGCGGGCAGCACGAACGAGCGGGCGGCAGAAGCACACTGCTCGTGCGTGTCCGGCAGCAGCCCTTTCGCCATCGACATGGGCAGGTAGGGGATGCCCGTCTTTTCAATCAACGCTCGGATGTCCGCGTCGGCCTGGGCGTACGCGGCGCCCTTGCCGAGGATGATCAATGGCTTTTTGGCGGCGCGCAGCAGATCGAGCGCGCGCTTCACAGCTTCAGGCGCGGGGATCTGCTTCGGCGCGGGATCGACCACCTTGATCAGCGTCCTGCGGCCGACCTCCGCGTCGATGCTCTGCGCGAAGAGCTTCGCCGGCAGGTCGAGGTACACGCCCCCCGGGCGGCCCGAGCAGGCGGCGCGGATGGCGCGCGCGATGCCGACGCCGACGTCCTCGGCGTGCAGCACGCGGAAGGCGGCCTTGGCGAGCGGCCGCGCGACGGCAAGCTGGTCGAGCTCCTCGTAGTCGCCCTGCTGCAGGTCGACGATCTCGCGCTCGCTCGAGCCGCTGATCAGAATCATCGGGAAGCAATTGGTCGTCGCATGGGCGAGAGCGTTCAGCCCATTGAGGAAGCCGGGCGCCGACACCGTGAGGCAGATGCCGGGCTTCTGCGTGAGGAAGCCGGCGATCGAGGCCGCGTAGCCCGCGTTCTGCTCGTGGCGGAACGAGAGCACCCGCATGCCCTCGGCCTGCGCGCGGCGCGTGAGGTCGGTGATCGGGATGCCGGGCAGCCCGTAGATCGTGTCGATGCCGTTCAGCTTCAGGGCGTCGATGACGAGCTGGAAGCCGTCGGTAAGCTGCGTTGCAGCGCTCGTGGCGACGTGGGGTTCGGCGGTGCCCATGGGGAATGCCTCCGTTGCGGGAGCGCTATGGTAGGAAGGCCGCCCGCCAGCGGCCTTGACTGAGGTCAAGGGCCTAAAATCGCGCGTGCGTGAACCTCGCGTCGCATCCCCAGCGTAACTCGATCCGGCTGCAGCTGCGGCAAAACCAGACGCTGCGGGGGATGAGCGCCGCGCAGTGGAGCGAGCTCGAGCCGCTGCTCGTGCTCGGCGAGCACCGCAAGGGCGACCTGCTGGTGCGCCAGGGCGACGAGCAGATGCAGCAGTTCTTCATCCTCGAGGGGATGGTGAAGCGCGTGGTGTCGAACCCGCATGGGCGCGAGATGATCCTGCGCTTCGCGGCCGAAGGCGAGATGGACACCTCCTACGCCGCCTGGCGGCTGCGCACGCCGCTACCCTACTCGATCGTCGCGGTCACCAAGGTGCGCAGCGCCGAGCTGCCGCTCTCGCTATGGGCGCAGTTCCTCGAGCGCCATCCCGAGATGAAGTCGCGCTTCGAGTACGAGGTGATGCGGCTGATGTCGGAGGTGATGGCGCACACCATCACGCTGCACCTCCTGGATGCGCCCGGGCGCCTGGCGCGTTTTCAGCGCAAGCACCCGGAGCTCGCCGGGCGCATCCCGAAGAAGGAGCTCGCCGCCTACCTCAATCTCACCCCGGAGACGCTCTCGCGCCTCAAGCAGAAGCTGCCGTGAACGAGGGCGCGGCGCCCACTTGTGCCGCGACGCGCGCCTTGTGCGCGCGGCGCATCGGCCGCAGCACGAACCAGGCCATCAGCGCGGCCACCGCGTTCATGATCGCCGCAACGACGAACACCGCGTGCCAGTTGCCCGTCGCGCTCATCAGCACGTTGGCGAGCGGCACCAGCAGCGAAGCCGTGCCCTTCGCCGTGTAGAGCAAGCCGGCGTTGGTGGTCGCGTAGCGAGCGCCGAACGTATCGGTGCAGGTCGACGGGAACAGGCTGTAGATCTCACCCCAGGCGAAGAACACCAGGCCCGACAGCAGCACGAAGTGCAGCGGATCCTGGCCATAGCGGTAAAGCGCGAAGATGCCGATCGCCTCCAGGCCGAAGGCGATGAGCATGGTGAGCTCGCGGCCGATGTTGTC
>DASQIG010000186.1:0-8038 GCA_035631735.1 Burkholderiales bacterium
CCGACCTCGCGCTGGTGCTTCACCGCGGTGAAGCCTTTCTCGGCGGCGGCAAACTCCTTCTGCTGCAGCTCGACGAACGCGCTCATGCCGCCGCGCGCGTAGCCGTGCGCCAGCTCGAACATCGAGTAGTTGAGCGAGTGGAAGCCGGCGAGCGTGATGAACTGGAACTTGTAGCCCATGGCGCCGAGTTCGCGCTGGAACCTGGCGATGGTAGCGTCGTCGAGGTTGCGCTTCCAGTTGAACGACGGCGAGCAGTTGTAGGCGAGCATCTTGCCGGGGTGCGCCTTCTGCACCGCGTCGGCGAACTTGCGCGCGAACTCGAGATCCGGCTTGCCCGTCTCGCACCACACCATGTCGGCATAGGCGGCGTATGCCACGCCGCGCGAAATGGCCTGCTCGAGGCCGTTGCGCACGCGATAGAAGCCTTCCGCGGTGCGCTCGCCGGTGATGAACGGCTTGTCGTTCTCGTCGACATCCGAGGTGAGCAAGTTGGCGGCCTCGGAATCGGTCCGCGCGAGCAGGACCGTGGGAACGTCCGCGACGTCGGCCGCGAGGCGCGCGGCGACCAGCTTCTGCACCGCTTCCTGCGTCGGCACGAGTACCTTGCCGCCCATGTGCCCGCACTTCTTCACCGAGGCGAGCTGGTCCTCGAAGTGCACGCCGGCGGCGCCGGCCTCGATCATCGCGCGCATCAGCTCGTAGGCGTTCAGCACGCCGCCGAAGCCCGCCTCGGCGTCGGCGACGATGGGCGCGAAGTAGTCGAGGTCACCCTTGGCTTCCATCCACTGGATCTGGTCGGCACGCGTGAGCGCGTTGTTGATGCGGCGAACCACCGTCGGCACCGAGGAAACGGCGTAGAGCGACTGGTCGGGATACATCTGCAGCGAATCGTTGGCGTCCGCTGCGACCTGCCAGCCCGAGAGATAGATCGCCGGCACGCCCGCCTTCACTTGCTGCACGGCCTGGTTGCCGGTGAGCGCGCCGAGCGAATTCACGTACGGCCGCTCGTGCATCAGGCGCCAGAGCTTTTCGGCGCCGCGCTTAGCGAGCGTGTGCTCCACCCTCACGCTGCCGCGCAGGCGCACCACATCCGCGGCGCTGTAGCCGCGCTTTACGCCCTTCCAGCGCGAGTTCTCGTTCCAGTCTTTTTCGAGCGCTGCGATTTGTTTTTCTCGCTGATTCACGTGAGCTCCATGCAAGGTGTCGATAGCGAGAAGTGTGCGCGGCTCCCATGGCGCGCAGCAACACGCCATGTGGCCTATTTGTCCGTTACAAAAACAAGACGTTACATGGGCTTAGCCGACCCTCGTTTCATGATGCGGGAGCCGCTTTCAGAATTTGCTGCAGAGCGGAAACGCTAGGTCTGAACCAGCTTCCGGTAGCGGTGGATGCTCATCAGGATGCCCGCGCCGATGAAGAGCGTGAGCAGCGCCGTGCCACCGTAGGAGAGGAAAGGCAGCGGCACACCCACCACCGGGAGGATGCCGGAGACCATGCCCATGTTGACGAAGGCGTAGGTGAAGAACATGAGCGAGATGGCGGCGGCGAGCAGCCTTGCAAACACGGTCGCGGCGTTCGCCGTGATGACGAGCCCGCGGCCGACGAGGAGAGCGTAGAGCACGAGCAGCACGACGTTGCCAATGAGGCCGAACTCTTCGGAGAAGACGGCGAAGATGAAATCCGTGTGACGCTCGGGAATGAACTCGAGGTGCGCCTGCGTGCCGTTGAGCCAGCCCTTGCCCCACAGGCCGCCGGAACCGACCGCGATGGTCGCCTGGATGATGTGGTAGCCGGCGCCGAGCGGATCGGTCGTCGGATCGAGGAGAGTGAGCACGCGTTTTCGCTGGTAGTCGTGCAGAAGGCCCCAGACGACCGGCAGCGCGGCGAGGCCGATGCCGGCGAGCGTGCCGAGCACCCGCCAGCTCAGGCCGGCGAAGAAGATGACGTAGAAGCCGGCGGCGCCCACCAGCGCGGCGGTGCCGAGGTCCGGCTGCCGCGCGATGAGCCCCAGCGGCACGACGAGGAGCAGCGCGGCTACCGCGAAATTGCGCAGCTTCAATGCCGTCTCGTGCTTGTGGAAGTACCAGGCGAGCATCAGCGGCAGCGCGAGCTTCATCATCTCGGAAGGCTGAAAGCGCGTGACGCCGACATGCAGCCAGCGGCGCGCGCCGTTCACCACGTCGCCAAACAGCGCCACCGCGACGAGGAAGGCGAAGCCGATGACGTACGCCGGCACCGCGAAGCGCATCATGGTCTGCGGGTGGACTTGCGCGACCAGCCACATGGCGCCGATGGCGACCGCGAGGTTCATGAGCTGGCTGACCACGCGCGCCGGCTGCTCGTAGCTCGCCGAGAAAAGCGCGAGCAGCCCGAGCATCGACAGCGCGAGCATCAGCACGAGCAGCGTGCTGTCGATGCCTTCGGCAAGGCGCAGGCCGATGCGGCGCAGCGGAAGGCGCGCGAGCTCCATCAGTCGCTCTCGTCGTCTTGGCCGCCGGCGCTTTCGTCTTCCGGCGTCGGCTGGTCCATGCCCGCCGGCAGCTTGCCGAGCATGAAGTAATCGAGCACCGTGCGCGCGAGCGGCGCCGCGGCGCGCGCGCCGAAGCCGCCGTTCTCCACCACGATGGCGAGCGCGATGCGCGGGCTGTCGAGCGGCGCAAAGGCGATGAACAGCGAGTGGTCGCGATGGCGCTCGGCGATCTTGGACTCCTCGTACTTCTCGTTTTGCTTGATGGCGATCACCTGCGCGGTGCCGGTCTTGCCGCCCGCCGCGTAGGTGACGCCGGCGAAGGCGCGCGCGGCAGTGCCTTCCTTGATGACGCCGGCCATGGAGCGCTTGATGAACTCCAGGTTGTCGCGCCTGAGCGTGATGGTATGCAGGACCTCGGCGGGCACCTCGCGGCGCTCGCCGCTGCGCGGATTGTCGATGTGCGCGATGAGGCGCGGCTTGTACATGGTGCCGCCGGTGGCGAGCATCGCCATCGCTTGCGCGAGCTGCAGCGGCGTGTACGAGTGATAGCCCTGGCCGATGCCGATCGAGATCGTCTCGCCTGGGAACCACTTCTGCTGCGCCGGCTGCTTGAAGCGCTTGATCTTCCACTCGGGCGAAGGCAGCACGCCGGCGAACTCCCCGGCCAGATCGATGCCGCTCTTCGAGCCGAAGCCGAACGGCCCGAGGAAGCGCGCGATCGCGTCGATGCCCAGGTCGTTCGCGAGGTGGTAGTAGTACGTGTCGCAGGACTCGACGATCGACTTGTACAGGTCGACTACGCCATGGCCGCCTTTCTTGTCGTCGCGGAAGCGCCGGCCGCCGAAATCGAAGTAGCCGGGGTCGAAGATGCTGCTCGACGGCCGCCGCTTGCCGGTCTCGAGAGCGGCGAGCGCGAGGTAGGGCTTGATGGTCGAGCCGGGCGGGTAGAGGCCGGAAATCGCGCGGTTGTTGAGCGGCTTGTCGATCGAGCCGTTGAGCTCGGCCCAGTACTGCGGATCAATGCCGTCGACGAACTGATTCGGATCGAAACCAGGCTTGGAGACGAGCGCCAGCACGCCGCCGCTCGACGGATCGATGGCGACAAGCGCACCGCGCCGGTCGCCGAAGGCGATCTCGGCCACCTGCTGCAGCCGCATGTCGAGCTCGAGCGTCAAGTTATTGCCGGCCTGCGAGGCGGTGCGCGACAGCGTGCGGATGCCGCGGCCGGCGGCGTCGATCTCCACCTGCTCGAAGCCGGTGGTGCCGTGCAGCTCCGCTTCGTAGGTTGCCTCCACGCCCCCCTTGCCGATGTAGTCGGTGCCGCGGTAGTTCGCGGCGACGCCGTCGTCTTCGAGCTTCTGCTGGTCCTGCTGGTTGATGCGCCCCATGTAGCCGGTAACGTGCGAGCCGACGTCGCCGAACGGATATTGGCGGAAGAGCCGTGCCTTGATCTCCACGCCCTCGAAGCGATAGCGGTTGGCGGCGAACTTGGCGACTTCCTCGTCCGACAGGCGGTTCTTGATCGGCAGGCTCTCGGCGTTGCGCGTCTCGGCGAGCAGCTTCCTGAAGCGCGCGCGGTCGCGCGCGGTGATCTCGACGTACTCGGTGATCTCGTCGATCGTGCGCTCGATGTTGCTCACCCGGCGCGGGAAGATCTCGAGCGTGTAGCCCGAGTAGTTGCGGGCGATCACTACGCCGTTGCGGTCGACGATCAGGCCGCGGTTCGGCGTCACTGGCACGATCGAGATGCGGTTGTCCTCGGCCTTTGCCTGGTAGACGTCGTGCTGCAGCACCTGCAGCCAGAGGAAGCGGGCGCCGAGCAGCGCGAACGCGGCGATCACCACGGCGCCCGCGATGCCGACGCGCAGCTGGAACTGCTGCAGCTCCTGCTCGGAATTGCGGATTTCGCTGCCGCGCATCTAGATCGCCTGCTCGCTCGGCGGGCGACGCTGCGGCAGCAGCAGCACCCAGGTCACCGCCGGCCAGAGCGCCGCGCCGAGCAGCGGGCCGACGAAGATCGGCCAGCCGGGGAAGGGATCGCCCGCGGCGAGGCGCACGAACAGCACTGCCGTCTGCGCGACGAGCAGGATGAGCGCCACGTGCAGCGACTGCAGCATCGGACCGAACCACAGGATACGCCGCGAAAGCCACACCGCGAGGAACGCGAGCAGCGAATAGGCAAGCGCGTGCTGGCCGAGGAGCACGCCGTTGCCGGCATCGGAGAGCAGGCCGAGCGTCCATGCCACGCCGAGGCCGACAAGGCGCGGCTGGCGCACGCACCAGAAGGCAAGCACCAGCGCGACGAAGTCGGGCATCAGCCGCAGGTCGCGCCACGGCAGGAAATTCAGGAACAGCGCCGCCGCGAACGAGCCGATGATGGTGCTCATGCGCACCGGCAGCAGGATCTGGGAGCTACTGGGAATCATCGCCCTGCTTTTCGGCCGCTTTATCCTTCATTCGGGCGCGGCGCGTCTTGTCGCTGCGCCGCTCCTTGCCGCTTTGCGCCTCGTCGGGGCGCGGCGGCCGCACCACGTCGCTCGTCAGCACCAGCACGTAGCGGCCGCGATCGACGCCGGCGGCCGGCTTGCACACGACGCGCGCGAAGCTGTGCTCGATATCGCGCTCGACGCTCGTCACGCTCGCCACCGCGAGGCCGGCAGGATAGACGCCGTCGATGCCCGAGGTGACGAGCTGATCGCCGGCGCGCACTTCAGCGTTCGCCGGCATGTAGCGCAACTCGAGCGTGCCAGCGTTGCCGCCGCCGAAGGCGACCGCGCGCAGGCCATTGCGCACCACTTCCACCGGGATCGCCTGGTCGGGATTGGTGAGCAGCGTCACCTCCGAAACGAGCTGATGCACGCGCGTCACCTGGCCCACCACTCCTGTCTCGTCGCTGACCGGGCTTCCGGGCCGAATGCCTTGCACCGAGCCGCGGTCGATGAACAGCTTGTGCGCGTACGGATCGCGGCTTAGGTACAGCACCTCCGCGGGTGTTGCCTGCACCGGCAGCCTGTCCGCCGCACCGATCAGCCGACGCAGCTCCGCCGCCTCGGCCTCAGCGGCGCGGTAGCGCTGCGCGTCCTGCGCGTTCGCGGCTGCGCGCTCGCGCAGCCGCTCGTTCTCCTCGAGCAGGCCCGCCTGCGTCGAGAAGTACTCGCCGACGCGCATCGCCAGGTCGAAGGGCGCCGTGGCGGCGCGCTGCAGCGGGTACGCCGCCAGCGCGAGCCAGTTGCGCAAGCCCTCCACGTAACGGAAACGCGCGTCGATGACCAGCAATGCGAGCGAGAGCGAGGCAAAAAAGAAAAGCCGGACAAGCGGCGCCGGTCCGCGCTTGAAGAATGGCGGGGGGGTATGGTCCACCCCCTACACTCTAATCGTTGGTGAAGATCGGGCCGAAGTGCTCCATCTTCTCGAGGGCCTTGCCCGAGCCGCGCACGACGCAGGTGAGCGGGTCGTCGGCGACGATCACCGGAAGACCCGTCTCCTCCATCAGCAGCCGGTCGAGGTCGCGCAGCAGCGCGCCGCCGCCGGTGAGCACCATGCCTTTCTCGGCGATGTCGGCGCCAAGCTCGGGCGGCGTCTGCTCGAGCGCACTCTTCACGGCGGAGACGATCTGGTTGAGCGGCTCGGTGAGCGCTTCGAGAATCTCGTTGGAGCTGATGGTGAAGCTGCGCGGAATGCCTTCGGCGAGGTTGCGCCCCTTCACTTCCATCTCGCGCACCTCGGACCCCGGGAAGGCGGAGCCGATCTCCTTCTTGATGAGCTCGGCGGTGGTCTCGCCGATCAGCATGCCGTAGTTGCGGCGGATGTAGTTGATGATCGCCTCGTCGAACTTGTCGCCGCCGACGCGCACCGAGCCCGAGTACACCATGCCGCCGAGCGAAATCACGCCGACTTCCGTGGTGCCGCCGCCGATGTCGACCACCATCGAGCCCGTGGCATCCGCCACCGGCAGGTCGGCGCCGATGGCGGCCGCCATCGGTTCCTCGATCAGGTAGACCTGGCCTGCGCCCGCGCCAATCGCCGATTCCCTGATCGCGCGGCGCTCTACCTGCGTCGAGCCGCAGGGCACGCAGATGATGATGCGCGGGCTGGGCGAGAAGAGCTTGTTGTCGTGCACCTTCTTGATGAACTGCTTCAGCATCTGCTCGGTGACGGTGAAGTCGGCGATCACGCCGTCCTTCATCGGCCGGATGGCGATGATGTTGCCTGGCGTCTTGCCGAGCATCTGCTTGGCTTCCTTGCCGACCGCCTGTATCGTTTTTTTCCCGTTCGGCCCGGCTTCCTGTCTGATCGCCACGACGGAAGGCTCATCGAGCACGATGCCTTTGCCGCGCACGTAAATGAGGGTGTTGGCGGTGCCGAGGTCGATGGCGAGGTCGTTGGAAAAGTAGCTGCGCAGGAATCCGAGCATGGCCAAGGGTGTTGCCTTATGAGTTTCCGCTTTTTCGTTTACGAAATCGGGCCTTAGCCTTCGCGCCAAGGTCCCGCAAAATGGCCGCTATGATACGCTAACGACGCTGCGGGCGATAAGGCATTTTCCCCCGAGCATCCCTGGTCCGAAAGAAATGTCGCTAACCCCCGACGACGTGCGACGGCTGGCGCGTCTGGCCCGCATCGCCATCGAGCCGGCCGAAGAGGCGGCGGTGCTCGAGCGGCTGAACCGCGTGCTCGGCTTGATCGAACAGATGCGCGCGGTCGACACGCGCGGCATCGAGCCGATGGCGCATGCGGTCGACACGGTGCAGCGCCTGCGGCCCGACGAAGTGCGCGAGCAGGACCAGCGCGCGCTTTATCAATCCGTCGCTCCCGCGGTCGAGGACGGCCTCTATCTGGTGCCGAAAGTGATCGAGTAGCGTGCTCGAGTCGACGGTCTCGCAACTGGCGGGCGCGCTCGCGGCCAGGAAGATCTCCTCCGTCGAGCTGACTCGGGCGTGCCTGGCACGCATCGAGCGGCTGGCAGCCGACCTGAACTGCTTCATCAGCGTCGGCGAGGAGCACGCGTTGGCGGCCGCGCGGCGCGCGGATGAGCGCCGTGCCCGCGGCGAAGCCGGCCCGCTCACCGGCATTCCCATCGCGCACAAGGACATCCTGTGCACCCGCAGTCTGCGTACGACCTGCGGCTCGCGCATGCTCGCGGACTACGTCAGCCCCTATGACGCGCACGTCGTCGAGCGGCTCGAGCGGGCGGGCACCGCGCTTGTCGGCAAGTGCAACATGGACGAGTTCGCGATGGGCTCGTCGAGCGAGGCCTCGCATTTCGGCCCGGTCCGCAACCCGTGGGACAAGCGGCGGGTGCCGGGCGGCTCTTCCGGCGGCTCGGCGGCCGCCGTCGCGGCGCGGCTGGTGCCCGCGGCGACCGGTACCGACACCGGCGGCTCGGTGCGCCAGCCCGCGGCGATGTGCGGGGTCTCGGGCCTGAAGCCGACCTACGGCGTGGTCTCGCGCTACGGCATCGTCGCCTTTGCCTCGTCGCTCGACCAGGCCGGCCCGCTGGCGAAGAGCGCGGCTGACCTGGCGCTCCTCATGAACGCGATGGCCGGGTTCGACGAGCGCGACTCGACCAGC
>DASQIG010000187.1:0-6849 GCA_035631735.1 Burkholderiales bacterium
TTGGCGGCGCAGATGAAATCGTTCTCCGACAGCCCGCCGATCGCGTGCGTCGAGTACTCGACGCGGCACTTGTTGTAGCCGACCAGCAGGTCCGGGTGGTGGTCCTCGCGGTGCGAGATCCAGGCGAGCGCGTTCACGAACGCCATCGTCTGGTAGTAGTTGGTGAACGGATACAGCTTGACGAGCTTGCCGTCCTCGATCAGCCACCCCTTGAGCTGCCTCAGCATGTCCTTCGCCTGCTGCGTGGTGTACGGGGCGACGCCGCCTTCACACGGCTTGCATTTCCTGCTGGCGAGATCGGTCATGACGGGCTCCTGATTGACGCGCGCATTTCCCCCAGTTTGGCGATGCGCATCGCCGCCGGCGGGTGCGAATCATAGAACGCGGAATGCAGCGGGTCGGGGGTGAGCGTCGCCGCATTGTCCTTGTAGAGCTTCACCAGCGCGTGCTCGAGCTCCTGCGCGTCGGCGTGGCTCACCGCATAGGCATCGGCCTCGTACTCGCGCCGCCGCGAATAGCGGCTGGTGAGCGGCTGCACGAAGAACAGGAATTCCGGCAGCACCATCATGAAGAGCGCGAGCGCCGCGGCGTGGCTCGGCGTGGTGACGCCGAGGCCCGCGTAGAACCAGTCGCGGTCGATCAGCTGCCCGAGCACCGCGAGCACCGCCAGGCTGAGCAGGGCGGAGAGCACCATCTGCTTTGTGATGTGGTGCAGGCGGTAGTGGCCGAGCTCGTGCGCGAGCACCGCCTCGACCTCCGGCGGCTGCAGCCGGCTCACCAGCGTATCGAACAGCACGATGCGCTTCGCCGCGCCGAAGCCGGTGAAGAAGGCGTTGCCGTGGCTCGAGCGCTTCGAGCCGTCCATCAGGAAGAGGCCGCTCGACTTGAAGCCGCAACGCTCGAGCAAGCGCGCCACGCGCGCGGCGAGCTCGCCCTCGGTGATCGGCGTGAACTTGTTGAAGAACGGCATGATGAGCGCCGGATAGATCATGGCGAGCGCCGCGGAATAGGCCACCCACACGAGCCAGACGTGGAACCACCAGTAGGTCCCCATCTTGCCCATCAGCCACAGCACGGCGAGGAGGAGCGGCACGCCGAGCACCAGGCCGACGACCGCGTGCCTCGCGAGGTCGACGATGAAGAGGCGCAGCGTCATGCGGTTGAAGCCGAAGCGCGCTTCGATGCCGAAGGTACGGTACGCCGCGAGCGGCAGGCCGATCAGCGCCTGCACGAACACGATGCTGAGGAGCAGGGCCGTGCCGTGCGCGATCGAGCCGGTGGTGAAGACCTTGCTCCAAGCGTCCGAGAGCCACTGGATCACGCCGCCGAGCGTGAAGACGAGCAGCGTGGCCGCGCCCACCAGCACGTCGATCATGCCGAGGCGCGTCTTCGCGGCGGTGTAGTCGGCGGCTTTCTGGTGAGCGGCGAGCGGGATCGAGTCGGCGAAGCTCGCCGGCACGGCTTCGCGGTGCGCCCTCACGTGGCGCATCTGCCGCGCCGCGAGCCACAGCCGCGCCACGCTTGCCGCGCCGAGCGCGGCAAGAAAAAGCCAGGTCAGGGCGTTCGGCACGCGGCGGCTAGAATAAGCCATGCCCGGTGATCCCAACAACCTCATCTGGATCGACATGGAGATGACGGGATTGCAGCCGGACAGCGACCGCATCATCGAGATGGCGATGCTGGTGACCGACGCGCAGCTCGAGGTGCTCGCCGAAGGTCCGGTGCTCGTGATTCACCAGCCCGACGAGGTGCTGGAGGCGATGGACACCTGGAACAAGAGCACGCACAAGAAGACCGGCCTGATCGACCGCGTGCGCGCCTCGAGCTTGAGCGAGGCGGACGCCGAGCGCGCGGCGCTCGAGTTCCTCGAGCGGCACGTGCCGCCGAACAACTCGCCGATGTGCGGCAACTCGATCTGCCAGGACCGGCGCTTCCTCGCGCGCTGGATGCCGCGCCTGGAAGCGCATTTCCATTACCGCAACCTGGACGTGTCCACGCTGAAGGAGCTGGTGCGCCGCTGGCAGCCCGAGCTCATGAAGGGCTTCTCCAAGGAGGGCAGGCACGAGGCCCTCGCCGACATCCTCGAGTCGCTCGAGGAGCTGAAGTTCTACCGCAAGAGCGTGATGACAATCTAATTCCGTACTGAGTACGTAATTATTTCGTCACGCCGGCGGACCCGATAGTTACGTACTTAGTACTGAACTACGGTTTGCGAATTGCTTCGGCGATTTCGCTGCTCAGCTTTGCGAGCGCCGCGCTGTGCGCGGCGGCGAGCGCGTCGTAATCCCTGCCTTGCGCCGGCTCGCGCTGCGTCGAGCGCCCGCTGCGCCGCGCGCCCTGCGGGCCGAGCACCGTCCACTGCGCATCGAGCAGCACCGCCTCGCCCGGCGTTGACTCGAAGCGCTGCACATCGATGAGCACCCGGTAGTCGGCGTCGCCGTTCCTCGGCTGCGCGAGCGTCCGCGCGCCCAGGTCCTTCGCCAGGTTTGCCGCCACGACGCGCGCGATGGCGCTCTTCAGCGGCTCGGCCCAGCGCGCCTGCTCGGCGATCGCCACCTGGTTGGCGCCGACACGCACCACGAATTGCGGCCGGTCGACGAGCTCCGGCACGCTCACCGGCCCCACCGCGATCGAATACGGCGCTTGCGCGGCGGCCGGCGGCTCGGGTGCCTCGAGCGTATAGAAGCGCTCGCGCGGCGGTGAGCCGCACGCCAACAGGAGCATGGGCAGGACCAGCGCCCATGGCGTCGTCTTCATCATCAGGGGGTGTCGGCGCTCTTGCCGCGCAGCAGCGCCTGCGGATTGCGCTCGAGGTAGTCGGCGAGCGTGCGCAGGCTCTGCGCGGTGCGGGCGAATTCGCGCGCGGCGTCCTGCAGCTCGGCGAACAGGGCCGAGTCGGGCGCGAGGCTCTTCTCGGCGGCTCCGAAGGTGCGGCTCGCATCGCCCATGGTCTTGGTCGCCTCGCTGAGCGTCTTGCGCATCTCGGCGAGCGTCGCGCGCGCCTCGGGCGCGAGCTCGGTGTCCAGGCGCCGGGCGAGCGAGTCCACGCTCTGCAGCGTGCGGGTGAAATCGGCGGCCATCTGCTCGAGCGGCACGCGCTCGAGCTTGTTGGCGAGGCTGACGAGCGTGGCGTGCAGGTCTTCGAGCGTGCTCGGCGTGGTCGGCAGCTCGGGCGGCGACTGCGCGAGATCGAGCCGCGCGCGCGGCGCGTCCGGAAAGAAGTCGAGCGCGACGTAGAGCTGGCCGGTGAGCAGGCTCGCCGTTCGCAGCTGCGCGCGCAGGCCGCGGTCGACCAGGCGGGCGACGAACTTGCCGTCCTTGCCGAGGCGGCCGGATTTCGGCGCGCCGCCGCGCAGCCGCGAGGTGAAGCGCTCCGGGTAGATGCGGATCTCGACCGGGATCGAGATGCGCTCGTTCTGCGGGTCGTACTGCGTGTGGATCGCAGCCACCTCGCCGACCACGATGCCGCGGAAGTCGACCGGGGCGCCGGGCTGCAGGCCGCGCACCGACTGGTTGAAGACCAGCACGTAGCTGTCGGCGATCCGGTCGGGACTCTTGAACGCCAGCGTCTGGCTGCGGTACAGCTCGAACAGCATGTCGGAGGTGATCGGCGCGGGCTCCGCTTCCTCGAACGGCGTGGCGAAGGCAATGCCGCCGACGGCGAGCGACACCAGCGACTCGGTCTTCACGCGCACGCCGTCGGCGTCCAGCGCGACGTCGATGCCGCTCGCGTGCCAGAAGCGGCTCGCCGCCGACACGAAGCGGTCGTAGGGCGCGTTGATGAAGATCGTCACCTTCACGGCCTTGCCGTCGCCCTCCAGCGCATAGGCGGCGACCTGGCCCACCTGCAGCCGCCGGTAATAGACCGGCGAGCCGATGTCGAGCGAGCCGATGTCCTCCGAGCGCAGCGTGAGCTGCCGGCCGGGCGCGTCGGTGGTGAAGGCGGGCGGCTGCTCGAGGCCGATGAAGAGCCGCCGCCGCTGCGTCGACTTGCCCACGTCGAGGGCCACGTAGTTGCCCGACAGCAGCGTCTGCAGGCCGGACACGGTGCTGCCGGAGATGCGTGGACGCACCACCCAGAAGCGCGTGTCCTCGACCAGGAGCTTGTCCGTGCCTTTGCCGAGGTGCGCCGTCGCCACGATGCCGGTGAGGTCGGCGGCCAGGCTGATCTCGCCGATGTGGCCGACATCGACGTCCTTGTACTTGATCCGTGTTTTCCCGGCCTGCAGGCCCTCGGCGGTGCGGAAGTGGATCTCGACGACCGGCCCGCGCTCGAGCCAGGTGCTCACCGCGAGCCAGCCGCCGATGGCGAGCGCCACCGCGGGAACGATCCAGACGAGCGGCAGGGAACGGCCGGCCCTCGGCGCCGCGAGCGCCTCGGGGATGCGCTCAGGCGCGGGGTCGCCGTTCACCATCCCAGATCAGGCGTGGGTCAAAGCTTTGCGCCGCCGCCATGGTCAGCACCACGACCGCGCCGAAGGCGGGCGCGGCCGGGCCGGCGCGCACGGCGGCGAGCGCGGTGAGCTGCACCAGCGCGACGAGCAGCGCCACCACGAAGATGTCGAGCATCGACCAGCGGCCGATCGACTCGATCAGGCGATAGAGCCGCGCGCGCTCGGCGCGGCGCGAGCGCCAGCCGAGCTGCACGCTCACGAGAAGCGCCGCGAGCGCGATGAGCTTGACGAGCGGCACGACGATGCTCGCCACGAAGACGATGAGCGCGAGGTACCACGAGCCCGACTCCCAGAGGAACAGCACGCCGCTCATGATCGTGTCCTCGGAGGAGCCGAACAGCGAGCTCGTGTACATGATGGGGAGCGTGTTCGCCGGCACGTAAAGCACCATCGCCGCGACGAGGTATGCCCAGCAATGCGCGATGGATGCCGGCTTGCGGAAAGCGAGCCGCGTGCGGCAGCGCGGGCAGGCGGCGGCCGGCGCCGCCGGCGCGCGCGATACCAGGCCGCAGGTGCCGCACGCGAGGAGCCCGAGCTCGGCGGCCGCGGCGCTCATGCGGGCGAGACGCGCGCCCACAGCTCGCGCGGATCGAAGCTCGCCTCGATCGCCGCCATGACGAGCATCAACGCGCCGTAGGAGCCGAGCGCGATGCCGGGCTCGACATCCGCCACATGCCCCAGCTTGACGAGCGACACGAGCGTGCCGAGCACGAGCACCTCCACCGCACCCCAGCGGCTCGCGAACTGCAGCACGCGGAACACCGCGCCGAAGCCCGGAGCGCGTACGCCGCGCCGGAGCGGCACGAGCAGCCAGGCGAGGGCGGCGAGCTCGGCGAGCGGCATCACCACCGCCATGAAGAGCACCAGGATCGCGACCAGCGGCATGTCCTGCGACCAGAGCGCCGCGGCCGCGCCGGCCAGCGTCGCCGTGGTGCGCTCGCCCTGCAGCTCGAGCGTGAGGATCGGGAAGGCGTTCGCCAGCGCCAGCAGCACCAGCGCCGTTACGGTCAGCGCGAGGCTGCGCTCGAGGCCGCCGCCGCGCCGCTGGTAGAGCACCGCGCCGCAACGCGCGCACAGCGCCTTGCGTGGGCGCGGGGACCGGGCATCGTGCTGCAGGAGATCACACTCGGGACAGGCGAGGAGCTGCGCGCGGTTCATCCGCTTTTTTCGTTACCTCTGGCGCGCATCCTACCATCGCGCCGTACTACGGTTTTGGCGCGGCCCCCGTAAACGATCCCGACGGCGTGCCGGGCGTGCCGCCCTTCGAGGGCTCGGCGCTGCGCGCGCCGCCGCCGGGCGCATCGTCGCCGACGTTCGAGCCGGTGCCGCCCAGCGGCTTGATGGTGACGCGCCGCGCCGGCTTCGACGGGGCCGGCTTTGGCGCCGGCGGCTTCGCCGGCTCCTTCTCGGCGTTCGCCTGCGCCAGGACGGTGCGCTCGACGCCCAGGCGGTGCAGCACCCACGGCTCGACGACCTCGGCCAGCACCTTGCCTTGCGGCCAGCGCTCCGAGCGGCCCATGTGGCCACCCTCCGGATTGACCCACACTTCCTTCGGGTCGCCGTGCTTCATGAGGAGATAGAGATCGGCGATCGGCTGCTGCGTGTCGCGCTCGCCGTTCACCAGCAGCATCGGCGCCGAGGGCCGCTCGATCAGCCCGCGCGCCACGAGCGAGAGCCGCGGCCCATAGGCGAGGAATTCCTCCATCGTCTTCGTGCCGTAGACCGATGAGCGCGCCGGATAGATATCGAACAGGTACTCACGGGTGGCGAAAGCCTTCTTCTGCCATTCGGGCGCGAAATACTCGTGGATGCCGACGCCATGGACGACCGCGCCGCGGATGCGGTCCTTCTCGGTGTACGCGAGCACTGCCGCCCAGTAGCCGCTCCAGCTGCGGCCCTGCACCACGATGCGCTTCGCATCGACCTCTGGCCGCGTCGCGAGGTAGTCGAGCGCGGCCGAGAACATCCGCTCCGCGCCGACATCGATCAGGAGCGGCGCCTGCCCGGTGCCCGGCATGTCGATCGCGAATACGCCGACGCCCGCATTGAGATATCCATCCGCCCGGGCGATGACCTCTTCCTTGCGCGAATCGAGGCCGTTGATGCCGAAAACGAGCGGCGCGGGCCGCGCACTCCGCGGCAGGCGCAGGTACGCGACGATCTCCTTGCCCTCGAACGCAATGCGCACCGTTTCGATCGGCGGATTGAGCGATTTCGCATACGCCTGGAAAGCGTCGAGCGCCCGCGCGTAGGCCTTCTGCTTGCCGCTCGAGAGCCGCTCGCTCGGCCAGCGCGCGACGTTGAAGCTGTCCCAGGCGTGGAAGTAATCGCCGCGCGCGAAGTAGCGCTCGCCGATGCGGCTCCACGCCGCCGCCCAGTCGTCGGGCTCGAGGCT
>DASQIG010000188.1:0-3029 GCA_035631735.1 Burkholderiales bacterium
GGCGCGAAGAGCAAGTACCCGTCGCTCGGGCGCATCAACCCGCTGCACACCATGCTGCGCACCGGCACCGACGCCTATTCGGGCGTCCTCGACCATCGCGGCATCCGCGCCGCCGACGACATGGTCGTGATGCCGCTCCAGTGCGGCACGCAATGGGACGGCCTCGGCCATGTGTTCTACGAGAACAACATGTGGAACGGCTATGACTGCCGCGAGGTGACCTCGAACGGCGCCCAGAAGTGCGGCATCGAGAAGACCAAGAACAAGATGGTCGGCCGCGGCGTGTTTCTCGACGTCGCGCGCACGCTCGGCAAGCGCTGGCTCGACGACGGCTATGCGATTACCTGCGCCGACCTGGATCGCACCGCGGCCAAGCAGGGGGTCACTGTCAAAAGGGGCGACTACGTCATCGTTCGCACCGGCCAGATGGAAGCAAAGCTCGAGGCCGGCAGCTGGGACGGCTATCCGGGCGGCGATGCGCCGGGGTTCGGTTTTGAAACGCTGGAATGGATCAAGCGCACGGAGCTCGCAGCGCTCGCCTCCGACACCTGGGGCTGCGAGGTGCGGCCGAACGAGACCGAGCCCGGCATCAACCAGCCGTGGCACTGGATCACCATCCCGCTGATGGGCATGACGATGGGCGAGATCTTCTACGTCAAGGAGCTCGCCGAAGACTGCGCCGCCGATGGCGTCTACGAGTTTCTGTTCGTCGCGCCGGCGCTGCCCATTACCGGCGCGGTCGGTTCCCCGACCAACCCGCTGGCGATCAAATGATCAGCGGAGCGCAATGCCTGGCCGAGATGCTCGGCGGCTACGGCGTCACGCACGTCTTCATGGTGCCGGCGGTGCTGCGCCGCACGTTCGCGGAGATGGAGCGGCGCACGTCGATCGCGCGCATTCACACGCATGGCGAGAAAGCCGCCGCCTACATGGCCGATGGCTACGCGCGGGCGAGCGGAAAACCCGGCGTGTGCATGGCGCAGGTCGTCGGCGCGCTCAATCTGGCGGCAGGACTGCGCGATGCGTATCTCGCGCATTCGCCGGTGATTGCGTTCACCGGCGGGCGCGAGCCGAAGACCAAGTTCCGCCACGTGTACCAGGAGCTCGACGACGTGCCGGGGTTCGAGCCGGTGACCAAGTGGAACGCGACCGTCGACGCGGTCGAGCGCTTCCCCGACATGGTGCGTCAGGCGTTCCGCGTGGCAACGAGCGGCGCGCCGGGCCCGGTGCATCTGCAGTTCCGCGGCAACGAGGGGCAGCTCGACCAGGAGGAAGCCGACATCGCGCCGCTCGTCGAATCGCAGTTCGCGCGCGTGCCGCCGTTCCGGCCACAGCCCGATCCCAATGAGCTGCGCAAGCTGCTGGACCAGCTGCAAAGCGCCGAACGGCCGGTCATCGTCGTTGGCGGCGGCGTGCGCTGGTCGGGCGCCGCCGCCGAGCTCGTGCAGCTTGCCGAAGCGCTCGCGATACCGGTCGCGACGTCGCTCAACGGCAAGGACCTGATCCCGGGCACGCATCGGCTTTCCGTCGGCGTGGTGGGCAGCTACTCGCGCGAGAGCGCGAACCGCGTCGTGGCAGCCGCCGACCTCGTCTGTTTCATCGGCAGCTCGGCGGGCGGCATGACGACGCACGCGTGGGCGGTGCCGAAGATCGGCACGCCGGCGCTGCAGATCGATATCGAGCCGGAAACCATCGGGCGCAATTACCCGCTGAAGGCGGGCGTGCTCGCGGACGCGAAGGTGGCGCTGGCGCAGCTGCTCGCGCAGTGCGACCGCGGCACGGCGAAGCGGCGCGCGGCGTGGCTCGAACGGGCACGGGGCATCTGCGCCGAATGGCGGGACAAATACGGCCCGATGCTCGCATCGGACGCGGTGCCGATCCGGCCGGAGCGGATCTGCGCAGAGCTCACGCGCCACGTTCCCGACGATGCGATCGTGCTCGCCGACACCGGCCACGCCGGGATGTGGATGGGCGGCATGTACGACCTGCGCACGGACCGGCAAAGCTTCATGCGCAGCGCCGGGCATCTCGGCTGGGCGTTCCCGGCGGGCCTCGGCGCGAAATGCGCGGCGCCGGGACGGCCCGTCGTCACGTTCACGGGTGACGCGGGACTGTGGTACCACATCGGCGAGCTGGAGACCGCGGTGCGCTGGAACATCGCCGCGGTAACGGTGGTGAACAACAACGCGAGCGGCAACCAGTCGAAGCGCGGCTTCGACCGCGCCTATGGCGGCACGCAGACACCGAAGGCGCGCGAGCTCTGGACTTACCGGATGGTGGATTTCGCGCGCGTGGCGAGCGACATCGGTGCGCTCGGGATACGGGTCGAGCGCGCTGCCGATTTTGGCGGTGCGCTGCGCGAAGCGCTGAAGAGCGGGCGGCCGGCGCTCATCGATGTCGTTACCGACGTCGAGGCGCTCGCGCCGCTCGCCGTGTCATCGTGAGAGGAGGCACCGTGATGCGCACCATGCTTGGCGCCCTGCTCGCGCTGGTCTCGGTCGCTGGCGCAGCGCAACCGTACCCGGCGAAGCCGATCCACCTGCTCGTTGCCTTCCCGCCCGGCGGGCCGGTGGACATCATCGCGCGCCTGGTGGCGCCGAAGATGAGCGAGGCGCTCGGCCAGCCGATCGTCGTCGAGAACAAGGTGGGCGCGAGCGGCAACGTCGCGACTACGGAGGTGGCGAAGTCGGCGCCCGATGGCTATACGCTGCTCGCGCACTCGTCGGCCTATGCGGTGAATCCGACGCTGTTTGCGAATGCCGGATACGACCCGGTGCGCGACCTGCTGCCGATCGCGGTCGTCGCCCGGCAGGCGAACATCGTGCTCGTCAACGCGGCGTTCCCGGCGCGCACGCTGGAAGAGCTGAAGAGCGCGATGCAGAAAGGCCAGCTCGCCTTCGCCTCGCCGGGCGCGGGCACCACGCCGCATCTCACCGCGGAGAACCTGTTCCACGTGCGCTGGAAAGCCGATGCGACGCACGTACCGTTCAAGGGCGCGGGGCCGGCGGTGGCAGGCCTGCTCGCGGGCG
>DASQIG010000189.1:0-4894 GCA_035631735.1 Burkholderiales bacterium
GAGCTCCGTGAGGTTTCCGAGGCGCGCGCAGCTTAGCATTTGTAGGAATGACAAACCAGCATCCGGACGATGTGCTCGCATTCTGGTTCGGCGCGGGCGCCGATTACGGCAAGCGCCACAAGCGCTGGTTCGCAAAGGATCCGGCGCTCGATGCCGAGATCGCGCGGCGCTTCTTCCACCTCCATGAAGAGCTCGCGGCTGATCGCCGCTGGCTGGAGAGCTCGCGCGCCTGCCTCGCGCGCATCCTCGTGCTCGACCAGTTTCCGCGCAACATGTTTCGCGGCACGCCGCGCGCCTTTGCGAGCGACGCGCTGGCACTCGACGCGGCCCGCCATGCGGTCGCCGGAGGGTACGACCGTCCACTACTCCCGGTGGAGCGCCTGTTCGTCTACCTGCCCTTCGAGCACAGCGAGCGGCTCGAGGATCAGGAACGGGCGTGCCAGCTCTGCAAGCCGCTTGCCGCCTTTCCCGAGACGGACGACACGCTACGCTATGCCATCGCGCATCGCGACATCATCCGGCGCTTTGGCCGCTTTCCCCACCGCAACGCGATCCTCGGCCGCGAGAGCACGCCCGAGGAGCTCGAGTTCCTCAGGCAGCCCGGCTCACGTTTCTGAGTCGGTGATCGCGCCGCGCGAAGCCGTCGAGACGAGCTTCATGTACTTCGCAAGCAGGCCGCGCGTATAGCGCGGCTTGGGCGGCTTCCATTTCTTGCGCCGCGCGGCGAGCTCGCGCGCCGCGATGTTGACCTGTACCAGCCGCTTCTTCGCATCGATGGTGATCGAATCGCCTTCTTTCACCAGCGCGATGTTGCCGCCGACGTACGCCTCGGGCGCGACATGGCCCACGACCATGCCCCAGGTGCCGCCCGAGAAGCGGCCGTCGGTAAGGAGTGCTACCGATTCGGCGAGTCCCTGCCCGATCAGCGCCGACGTAGGCGCGAGCATTTCCTGCATGCCGGGACCGCCTTTCGGGCCCTCGTAGCGGATGACGATGACATCGCCGGCTTTGATGCGCTTGGCGAGGATTGCCTTCATGCAATCGTTCTCCGAGTCGAACACGCGCGCGGGTCCAGTGATCGACGTGCTCTTCAGCCCGGCGATCTTGGCAACGCAACCCTCCGTCGCGAGATTGCCCCTGAGAATCGCGAGATGGCCATGCGGATGCAGCGGTTTGTCGAGCGGGCGGATCACGTCCTGATCGGCGCGCGGCTGCGCCGGCGCGTCCTTCAGCTCCTGTGCGAGTGTCTTGCCCGTGATCGTCATGCATGCGCCATGCACAAGTCCGGCGTCTAGCAGCATCCTCAGCACCAGCGGCACGCCGCCCGCCGCGTGGAAATCCGTCGCGACGTAAGGCCCGAAGGGCTTGAGGTTGCAGACGAGCGGCACCTTGCGCCGCACGCGCTCGAAGTCGTCGATCGTCCACTTCACGCCGGCGGCCGCGGCGATCGCGAGATAGTGCAGCACGGCATTGGTCGAGCCGCCGGTGGCCATGACCAGCGCGATCGCGTTCTCGATGGACTTCCTGGTGATGATGTCGCGCGGCTTGAGATCGTTCTTCAGCGCTTCGACAAGAACCCGAGCCGACTCGGCCGCCGAATCCGCCTTCGCCGGATCCGGGGCGGCGAGCTGCGACGAGGCGAGCAGGCTCATGCCGAGCGCCTCGAACGAGGAGCTCATGGTGTTGGCGGTGTACTGGCCGCCGCAGGCGCCGACGCTCGGGCAGGCATTCTTCTCGATGCCCTCGAAGTCCTCACGCGAAAGCTTCCCCGCCGTGAAGGCGCCCACCGCCTCGAAGGGGCTGACGATGGTCAGCTTCTGCCCCTTCCAGAAGCCGGGCTTGATGGTCCCCGCGTAGACGAAGATGCCGGGCACGTTGATGCGCGCCATGGCCATCATCGCGCCCGGCATGTTCTTGTCGCAGCCGCCGGTGCAGAGCACGCCGTCCATGCATTGCCCGTTCACCGCCGTCTCGATCGAATCGGCGATCACTTCGCGCGACACGAGCGAGTACTTCATGCCCTCGGTGCCCATGCCGATGCCGTCCGTGACCGTCGGAAAGCCGAACACCTGCGGTTTCGCGCCCGCCTGCTCAAGCGCCGCAATCGCGCGATTGGTGAGCACCTGGATGCCCGCATTGCAGGGATTCATCGTCGAATAGCCGTTGGCCACGCCGATGATCGGCTTTTCGAAATCGGCGTCGCCAAAGCCGACCGCGCGCAGCATCGCGCGGTTGGGCGAGCGCGCCACGCCTGCGGTAATGAGCCTTGAGCGGCGGTTGTAATTCGCCATGCGTTTCTCCTCGAGCGCGCCATTTTGCCGCAATGCGACGGTACGATAGCGCCGCGCCAATGCTGGTCCATCCCGATATCGATCCGGTCGCTTTCTCCATCGGCCCGCTCGCCGTGCGCTGGTACGGGCTCATGTACCTCGCCGGCTTCGCCGCCGGCTGGGTGCTCGGCGGTCGCCGGATCGACAAAGGGGTAGCCCCCGTGAACCGGGCGCAGTTCGATGACCTGCTGTTTCTCGCCGTGCTCGGCGTGATCCTCGGCGGCCGCCTGGGATATGTGCTGTTCTACAAGCCCGGCCACTACGCCACGCATCCGCTCGAGATCCTCGCCGTGTGGCAGGGAGGCATGTCGTTCCACGGCGGGCTGCTCGGGGTGATGCTCGCCATGGTGTTCGCCGCTCGGCGCCACCAGGTCGACTACGTGCGGCTCATGGACTTCGTCGCGCCGCTCGTGCCGCTTGGACTTGCCGCGGGGCGCCTGGGCAACTTCATCAACGGCGAGCTGTGGGGCCGGGTCACGGACCTGCCCTGGGGCATGGTGTTCCGCAACGCCGGCGACGCGCCGCGGCACCCCTCGCAGCTCTACCAGTTCGCGCTCGAGGGGCTTACGCTGTTCGCCATCCTGTGGTGGTTTTCATCGAAGCCCCGGCCGCGCGGCCAGGTGTCGGCGCTATTCCTTGTCGGCTACGGCGTGCTGCGCTTCATCGCCGAGTTCGCGCGCGAGCCCGATGCGTTTCTCGGCTATCTCGCCCTCGGCCTGACGATGGGCCAGTGGCTCTGCCTGCCGATGGTCGCCGGCGGCATCGCGCTCTGGGCATGGAGTCGCCGCTAGACCCGGCCGCTGAGCGCGGCCTCGAGTACCCGCGCGACGTGCAGCGGTTTGCGTCCGATGCCGTCCAGTATCTGGTGCCGGCAGCTGGTGCCGTCTGCCACCAGCATCGCCTGGGGCGCACTACGTATCGCCGGTAGCAGCGTCAGCTCGGCCATTTTCATGGAGATCTCGGCGTGCTCGGTTTCGTAGCCGAAGCTGCCGGCCATGCCGCAGCAGCTCGTCTCGATCGTGCGCACCTGCAGACCGGGCACCATGCCGAGCACTTTCTCCACTGCCGGCATGGCGTCGTACGCCTTCTGGTGGCAGTGGCCGTGCAGCATCACATCGTGCTTCATTTCCTGGAAGCGCAGGCGTCCGGGCCGCTGCGCCAGGAATTCTTCAAAGAGCAACGCACTGGGCGCGAGCGCCTTGCCATCCTTCAGCAAAGCGGGGATCTCGTCGCGTAACGTGTACAGGCACGACGGTTCCAACCCGATGATCGCCGCGCCGCGCGCGAGCGCCGGCGCGACGGCGGCGAGCAGGCCGCGCGCCTCGCGTTTCGCTTCCTCCACCATCCCCACCGATAGAAAGGTGCGCCCGCAGCACACGCCGTGCGGGATCTGTACCCGGTAGCCCGCTGCCTCCAGCACGGTCTTGGCCGCGCGCGCGTTTTCAGGCTCGAAGTACCGGTTGAAGGTGTCGACGAACAGCACGACATCGCCCTCGGCCGCGCCCGCATCGCGGAAATAGTCGCGCCGCCAGCGCGGCAACGGGCGGCGCGCGAAGCCCAACGCGCGCTTCAGCAGCGCGGTGCCCAGGTTCGCGAGCGGCGCAAGCCGCGCCGCGAGCGGTGCGTAGCGCGGCAGGAAGCCGATCGCCCGGTCGCGCGCGCTGTAGCCGCGGCTCGCGTTGTAGTGCGCGAGGAACTCGATCTTCATGCGCGCCATGTCGACGCCCGTGGGGCATTCGCGCTTGCAGCCCTTGCACGAGACGCAAAGATCGAGCGCCGCCTTTACTGCCGCGTCGCCCTCCGCGCCGAGCTGGCCGGACAGCGCAAGGCGCAGCGTGTTGGCGCGGCCGCGGGTGAGGTGAACCTCGTCGCGCGTCGCGCGATACGACGGGCACATCGTTCCGGCGTCGAACTTGCGGCAGTGGCCGTTGTTGTTGCACATCTCGACGGCCTTGTCGAAGCCGCCCCACTCGCTCCAGTCGAGAACCGTGCGCGGCACCTCGGTGCGGTAGCCCGGCTTGTAGCGAAACAGGGAGGCATCGTCCATGCGCGGCGGATCGACGATCTTTCCCGGGTTCATCAGCCCGTGCGGATCGAGCCACGACTTGATCTCGGCAAGCGCCCCGGTCAGGCGCGGGCCGAAGAACGGCGCGATCCACTCCGAGCGCACCAGGCCGTCGCCGTGCTCGCCGGAGTACGCGCCCTTGTACTCCTTCACCATGGCGCAGGCTTCTTCGGCGATGGCGCGCATCTTCGCCGCGCCGTCGCGCCGCATGTCGAGGATCGGGCGAACGTGCAGCGTGCCGACGGAGGCGTGCGCGTACCAGGTGCCACGCGTGCCGTACTTTTCGAAGACGCGCGTAAGGCGATCGGTGTATTCCGCCAGGTGCTCGAGCGGCACCGCGCAATCCTCGATGAACGAGACCGGCTTGCCATCGCCCTTCATCGACATCATGATGTTGAGGCCGGCCTTGCGCACTTCCCAGATGTCGCGCTGCGCGCGCGCATCCGACACTTCGACCACGCTGCCGGGCAAGCCGAGGTCCGCCATCAGCGCGACGAGC
>DASQIG010000190.1:0-4937 GCA_035631735.1 Burkholderiales bacterium
TCATCATGCGCTCGATCACCTGGATCGGGTTCTTCGCTTCCTCCCGCTGCATCGCCATTCCGCATTGTAAAATGCGCCGCCATGCCCGTGGTGACCTGCATCGAGGATCTGCGCGAGCTGGCGAGAAAACGGGTGGCGCGCGCGATCTTCGAGTACGTCGATTGCGGCGCCTACACCGAGTGCACGCTGCGCGCCAACCAGGCCGACATCGAGTCGATCGGGCTGCGCCAGCGCGTGGGCATCGATGTCGATCGGCGCTCCACCGCCACCAGGATGCTCGGCCAGCCGGTCACCCTGCCGGCGGCGCTCGCGCCCATCGGCCTCCTCGGCCTGAACTGGGCGAACGGCGAGATCCTCGCCGCGCGCGCGGCGAATGAATTCGGCGTCCCGTTCACGCTCTCGACGATGTCGATCTGCTCGCTCGAGGACGTCGCGCAGGGCACCGGCAAGCCCTTCTGGTTCCAGCTCTACGTGATGCGCGACCGCGGCTTTGCCGCCTCGCTCATCGAGCGCGCCAAGAGCGCGAAGTGCTCGGCGCTGGTGCTCACGCTCGACCTGCAGGTCCAGGGCCAGCGCCATCGCGATCTGAAAAACGGATTGGCGGTTCCGCCGCGGCTCACGTGGGGCACGGCATTCGACATCCTGCGCAAGCCGGGCTGGGCGCTCAACGTGATGACCAGCAAGCGCAAGACCTTCGGCAACCTCGAAGGCCGCATCGCCCAGGCCGACAGCCTGACGACGCTCTCGCAGTGGATCGCGGGGCAGTTCGATCCGACGCTCTCGTGGAAGGACGTCGAATGGGTGAAGCGCCTCTGGGGCGGGCCTCTGGTGCTCAAAGGCGTCCTCGACGTCGAGGACGCGAAGATCGCCGCGCAAAGCGGCGCCGATGCGATCGTCGTCTCCAACCACGGCGGCCGGCAGCTCGACGGCGCGGTGTCGTCGATCCGCGCGCTGCCCGAGATCGCCGACGCCGTCGGCGACAGGATCGACGTGTGGTTCGACGGCGGCATCCGCAGCGGCCAGAGCCTGCTCAAGGCGCTCGCGCTTGGCGCAAAGGCGGTGCTCCTCGGCCGCGCGTTCGTCTACGGGCTCGGCGCGATGGGCGAAGCCGGTGTTACGTGCGCGCTGGAAGTGATCCAGAAGGAGCTGGATGTCACCATGGCGCTCAGCGGCATCCGCAGCGTCAAGGACGCGAGCCCCGCGATCCTGCGCGCCTCATGAGCGCTCAGGACTGGCTGTAGGCAGTGAGCTCGACTCGCTCGTTTCTCAGGACGCGACCGATCTGTCCCCGGGGAGAGCGGCGCGGCGCGCCGACGCGGTCTTCGATCTTTTGGTACTGCTCGGTGACGATCGGCCGGCGCACTTTGTCCGGCGCCATCCAGCGCTTGAAGCCGAGCCGCACGCGGAAGCCGCGGTCGTTTATCGACCAGCCGTCGCCCTCGATCAAGTAGCAGTCGAAACTCCCGGCGGACACCGTAACGGTCTCGCGGCGCGTGATCCGGAAGGTGTATTCGGAGTCGGCACCGCGGCCGTTGGCCTTGCGCACCGCGAAGCGCGTCGTCCACTTCCGGCCGATGGCGTACTCGAGCGGCTGGTCCTGCCGCGGCGTAAAGCGGCGTCCGTCCGGCAGCTTCACCGCGTTGCCCAGGCGGTCGATGATCAGCGCGCCGTTGTTGAACATCACCTCGCTCTCGGTGATGTCCGTCACCCGGATCGTGAAGCGGCGCTTCTCCTGGCCCGTGTCCCCGGCGAGCTGCACGTAGCTATAGCTGTCGCCGATCCGGTACGCGGTGTCGGCGCGCTTGAAGCCTTGTGCGTAGGGATTCGCCGCTTGCGTCACGATCTCGACTTTTTTCTCGCCTTGCTTCGCGAGCAGCGTGTCGAGCTCGTGCTGGGCCAGCTCGGCGAAGTGGCCGCTCGGGTAGCGGCGCAGGTACTGCTCGAGCGGGCCGGGCTGTTCCGAGCCCGATATCTTTTCCCACAAGGCGAGCTCAGCCTCGTATGCCCGCGCAAGCTCCGCCTCGCGCTCGCGCTCGAGCTTCTCGTGGCGCTCGCGCTCCTCCCCGGCGAGCCGCGCGCGCTCCGCTTCCAGCTCGCGCTGCAGCCGTTCGGCCTCCTCCCGGCGCGCCTTCTCGATCTGCGCGAGGCGCTGGCGCTCGGCCTCCTGCGCCCGCCGGATGCGCTCCGCCTCTTCCTGCGCGAGGCGCAGCTGCTCCTGCGGTGGCAGAAACCAGAAATCCTCCTCGAGCGAGGTGCTCTCCCAGGGTATTTGCGCGCCGTTCGAGCGCCGGCGCACCGCGAGCCGCACGCGCTTGAAGACGTCCTCGATCTTCGTCTCGGGGACGTTCATCTCGCGCAGCAGTTGCTCCGTGTACAGCCCGTTCGCACTGTCGCCGTCGCTCGCCACGTTGCCTGGGGCGGTGGCATAGGCAAGCAGCGTGTCGGGCGGCGCGTCAAGCTGCGACAGGCCTTTCTGCTCGAGCTTGCCGTCCGCGGCGAAGGGGTTGTCGCGGCAGGCGTCGAGGATGATCACGTTCATCGGGTTCGCGGCCTTGGCGATGCGTGCGATCAGGGCGTTGACGTCGACGCACTTTGCCTCGATGTCCTCGATCCGCTCGATCGCGGCATCGATCGGCAGCAGATAGTTGCGCCAGACGAGCTGCACGCCGTGGCCGGCGAAATAGAACAGGCCGATCGCCCTGTCGCGCGTGAGCGATGCGCCATGGGCGTGGATCGCCTCGAGCATCTCTTCGCGCGGCAGGTCGAGGCCGGTGACCACCTCGAAGCCGCTCATCTTCAGCTGTTCGCTGATGGCGCGCGCGTCGTTCGCCGGGTTCCTGAGCCGCCCGAAGCGGTAGGCGCTGTTGCCGATGACGAGGGCGCGCCGTGGCGCGACCAGCAGCGGCAAGCCCGTGAAGGAATCGCGATCGGGCGACTGCGCGCGCGCGGCTTGCCAGCTCAGGAACGGCGCGCTGCCCGCGGCGAGGAGCAGCCGTCGCCGTTTCCAGTCCGTCATTCGGCTTTCTCCCTTGCGCGCATTTTAAAGCGCGCCGGGCTCAGCGCCTGAGCGAGCTTTCCCTCGACCGGCAGCGGCTCGCCGTCCAATTCGCTCGCGATGAGCTCGGCGGCGAGCGCCGCCCAGACGAGCCCGCGCGAGCCGTAGGCAAAGGCGCCGTAGATGCCGTCGGCGAGCTTCCCGACGACCGGCAGCCGGTCGGGCGTCACCGCGCGAAATGCAACCCGACCCTCCACCGGCGTGCGTACCTCCACGCCCAGGATGGCGCGCAGCCGCTCGAGATTGCCGGCATGGTCCTCCTCGCGCAGCGCCGCGTGCGGATCCTCGAGGTCGTAGGTCGCGCCGGCGACGCACACGCCGTCGATCGCCGGCAGCACCATGCCGCCGCGCAACACGACGACGTGCGGCGGCTCGAGCGCCGCCTCCGGCACATAGGTGAGCTGTCCGCGCACGCGGCGCAGGCGCAGGTGCGGCACGGCGCAGAGCCTCGGCGCGTCCGCCGAATTGGCGAGGATGACGACCGGCGCGCGCGGCAGCTCCTCTACGGTGGACGCGAAACGCCGCTGCAGGCGTTGTCCGCACGCCTCGAGCTGCGCGCGCACCAGCGTGCGCGGCTTGATCCAGCCGCCCGGCGGAAACCAGAGTCCGGACGCCGCCACCGGCACGCCCGCGTGCTCGCTCGCCTCTTCGCGGCTGACGAACTGCGCATATTCCGGCGGCAAGCCGACCACCGCTTCCCGCTGTGAGCCAACTTCCTTGTCGCTGCGCGCGAGCTGCAGCACGCCGCAGCGATCGTGCGCCACGCCGGGCAGCCGCTCCCAGTGGGGCAGCGCATAGAGGAACGCGGCGCGCGTCAGGCGCGCAAAGATGCTGTCGTCGGGCGTGAGCACCGGATGGAAGGCGCCCGCGTGGTTGCCGGACGCCTCCTGCGCCGGCTCCGCATGCCGCTCGTGGAGCTCCACCTCCCAGCCGCGCGCGCAGAGCCGCTCGCAGACCGCGGCGCCTGCGACCCCGGCGCCCACGACCACCGCGCTGCGCTGAGAAAAATAGGGACTGTCCCTGTTTTTCTGGGGACTGTCCCTATTTTTCGAGGCAACGAGCATCTCGCGCTTGCCCGCAAATCCGGGTCGCTTCTCGACCGCGAAGCCGGTCGCCTGCAGCGCCTCGCGCACCGGCGCGGCGACGCTCCACGTCGCGAGCGTCGCTCCGGGCGCCGCGAGGCGCGAGAGCGCGCGCATCACCTGGTGCGTCCACATCTCCGGGTTGTTCGCCGGCGCGAAGCCGTCGAGATAGATCGCATCGGCGCTCGCACGCATATCTCGCAGGATCGCTATGTCCGCGAAAAACAGCGTCAGGACCACATCGCCGAACTCGAGCCGGTGCGCGCCCGAGACGAGCGGCGGCCAGTCGGCGTGCAGCGCGCTCGCTTCCTCCTTCAGCTCTGGATAGCGCTCATGCAGCGCGCGCAGCTCGGCAAGCCGGAAGGGATGCTTCTCCACCGACACGAAATGCAGCCGGCGGCAGCGGTGTGGATCTTCCTTCCACGCGCGCCACGTAACGAGGAAGTTGAGGCCGAAGCCGAATCCCGTCTCGAGGATGACGTAGCGCTCGCGGCGCGCCCAGCGCGCGGGCAGCTCATTGCCGGCAAGGAACACATGCCGCGCCTGCGCGATCCCGCCACGGGCGCTGTGATAGACGTCGCCGTAGGCCGCCGAATACGGCGTGTCGTCGCGCAGCTCGTAGCTTCCCGGTACGACCGATGCAGGCATGAATTCCGATGCAGGGTCGCAATTATTCTGACGCGTCGGCGGTATGATTGGCGGCTCCGCGAGGTCGCCGATGAACAAGCCCGCCGAACTGAAGCTCGCTACCGTTCCGGTCTGGATCAACGGCAAGCCGGTCACGCCCCCGGGCCGCCAGG
>DASQIG010000191.1:0-5071 GCA_035631735.1 Burkholderiales bacterium
GGCGCGGCATGAGCGCCGCCAGAACCGCGGCGACGACAACCAGCGCCAGCACATCGCCCCATAGATGGCCCATGTGCTGTGCTTTGGAAAGCGCTTGCGCCGCCATGATCGCGCCATGCACGAAGCTCGACCAGATCGTGAACCAGATCAGGCTGGCGTGCGCGAGCGGATTGCGCGAAGCGATGATCAGGAAAACGCCGAGCGTGGCATAGATGCCGAGGATCATCTCGTAGTACTCGGAGCGGCCTTCCGTGTGCCACGACCAGCCCGAAGGCCATATCAAGCCGAGCGGCCAGATGCCGAAGATGAACACCAGCCCGACCAGCACCAGCACTACACGGAGGTATTTGACGCGATCGGCTTCCGTCATGTCTTCTCCTTTTAGTTGTTGAAGCCGCGCAGACTCTACGCCGAATCGCGCTGGGCTGCCGGCGCGACGCTACTTGAGGATCTGTATGAGGTTCGAGTAGTCGTCGGTCCAGGTGCGCCAGCCCGGGTGGTCCTCGGCCGGCGCAGCGCCGGCGGTGACGATCGCCGGCGCCTTGAGCGCGGCAGCGTCGCGCGCGACGAGCACCCAGTCGCTGCGCGACTTGAGCGAGGTGTCATCCTCGTCGTCAGGGTCATCCGCGATAAGCGCCGCGTTCAGGTTCAGTTCCGTGGCAAGCCGCGCCACGACGGGAATGAGATCGAGGAAACGGTTGGAGACGTGGAACGCCACGATGCCAGCCGGCTTCATGTGCCGCAGGTAGGTCTGGAGCGCTTCACGGGTGATGAGGTGCACCGGGATCGCGTCGCTCGAGAAGGCGTCCACCGCGAGCACATCGAAGCCCTGCGGCGGCTCGCGCTCGAGGGTAAGGCGCGCGTCGCCGAGCGCGGTTTCCACGCGCGCGCGGCTGTCACCAAGGAACGTGAACTCCTGGTGCGCGATCCGGATAACGTTGGCATCGATATCGTAGAAACGATAGACGTCGCCCGGCCGCCCATAGGCGGCGATGGTCCCGGTGCCTAGCCCGATCACGCCCACTCGTACAGGGTGGTCCTGCTTGGCGTGGATCGCAGCGGCAATGCCCGACGATTCGGTGTAGTAAGTGGTCGGCATGCGGCGGTGCGTCTCGCTCATGTATTGCTCGCCGTGCATGATCGTGCCGTGCACCAGGCGGCGCAGGTGCGAGTCCTCTCCCGGCGCGCCATACTCCTTCACCCGCAGCACACCATAGAAGCTTCGCTTGGCTACAACTACGTCGCGCTGATGCCGAAAGCCGTCGTAGGTGGCGCAGGCGCCGACGCCGAGCAGTACCAGCAGGCTCGCCAGGTACGCGATGCGGCTGACGCTGATGAAGCGCAGCGCCGCGAGCGCTGCCAGCGCCGCGAGGCCAGCGCCGAGCTCGAAGTAGCCAGTGAAGATGAGCGGCGCCACGACGGCCACAAACAAGCCTCCCAGCGCACCGCCTGCCGACACGGTCAGGTAGAACGCCGTCAGGTGGACCGGCGCCGGACGCGTGCGGTAGAGCTCGCTATGGCAGAAAAGACAGCCGATGAACAGGCCGGCGAGGAAGACGCCGAGCTGCAGCGCGAGGTGATAGTGGTACTCGGTGTCCACCAGGAGCCACGCCATCGCGACGAGCGCGACGAGGAGCAGCGGCCAGAGATAGCGCGGCTGGTACCAGGTGCCGCCTTCGAAGGCGATGATGAAGGTCGCGAGATAGAGCGTGAGCGGCACGAGCCAGAGCAGCGGCACCGACGCCACGTTCTGCGTCAGGTGGTTGGTGACGGCGAGCAGCATCACCGACCCGGTCGCGGAAAGCGCGAGCCACCAGGCGTAGTCGCGCGCCGCGAGCCGTTGCGTCGCCTGCACCGCCACCGCCCGGGCCGCGGGACGCGGCGTGCGCCACGCGAGCGCCGCGCAGAGCACGGCAAAGGCGGCGCACAGCCAGGACCAGACGCTCACTTGCTCGCGCGCGCTCAGATAGGGCTCCACGACGAGCGGATAGCCGAGCAGCGCGAGCAGCGACGCCAGGTTCGAGAGCGCGAACAGGCGATATGGATTGGCCCCCGGGTGGGCCCGCGCGAACCACGCCTGCACCAGTGGGCTGGTCGAGGCGAGCAGGAAGTAAGGCAGCCCCACGGTGGCGCCGAGCAGCAGCAGGATGCGCGTGATCGGCTCGGCGCCGCCAGCGGGCTTCCAGGTCTCGGCAGGCATGATCGGCAGCGTCGCCACTGCGGCAACGAGCAGTGCGGTATGGATGAGCGGCTCGTAGCGCCGGCGCGCCACGCCGTGCGCGTAGGCGTACCCACCGAGGAGCAGCACCTGGAAAAACAGCATGCACGTCGTCCACACTGCCGCGCTGCCGCCGAACCAGGGCAGGATGAGCCGCGCGATCAGCGGCTGCACCAGGAAAAGCAGGAACGACGAAAGGAAAATCGTTGCGGCGTAGATCACTCGACGTCCGCCGGGAAAGGCTGGTGCAGCATCCAGGCCGCGATCGCTGCCGCGGTCTCGGCCTCGCGGCCGAAATAGCCGTGCGCCGCGAAAGGCTCGCAGGGCCCGGATTCGGCCGGCTTGCCACCGCTCACCGAGACCAGCGGATAGCGGCTCGCAAGCCGCGCGGCGCTCGCGTACGGCGTGTGCTCGCAGCCATCCCCACGATGATGCACGAAGAGCAGCGGCACGCCGATCGCGCCATAGTCGAAGCCGCGCAGGTTCGGCGCCTGGCGGCGCGGGTTGCTGCTGCCGAACATCGTTGAAGTGAGCACCACGCCCGCAATGTCCCCGCCGAGCTCGCGGCCAAGCACCGCCGCGGAGATCGTGCCGCGACTCGTGCCGACCAGGTAGACCGGCAGCTCGGGGAAGCGGCGCTTGAGCTCGGCGATCACCGCGCGCGCGTCGGCGGTCTGCGCACTCCCGAAGCGGTATTCGTCGGTCAGCTCGTTTTGATCCGACGGCGTGTCCATGACCACAGGCAGCACTTCGTTGCGCGCGAAATCCGGACCCGCGCGCACGAGGAAGTTGCTCGGCCGGAACTTCACTTCGCCTGCTTCGCGCCGCAGCCCGATGCGGCCTCCCCCGCCCGTATATAGAAGTGCGATCGCCCGTGGCTTCACCTCGCCTGCGTCGAGAATCACGAATGATTGCGTAATGCCTGGGCGGCTCGAGACGCTCACGATCTCGTGCGCGGCGACAGGCGCCGCGGCGGCGAGCGCCGCCGAAAGAAGCAAGGCTTTCAAACGCGCCGGGCGAGGTCCGCCGCTAGTCCGGTATAGCGTGCTGGGGTGAGGGCGAGCAGCCGCCGCTTCGCGTCCGCAGGTATCGGCAGCGATTTGACGAATTGCGAGAGCGCGCCGCGCTCCAGGCGCTTGCCGCGGGTGAGGTCCTTCAACTTGTCGTAGGCATCCGCAACGCCATAGCGACGCATCACCTGTTGCACCGCCTCGGCCAGTACTTCCCAGTTGCCGTCGAGATCTGCGGCGAGTGCCCGCGCATCGACCTGCAGCTTGCCGAGCCCGCGCTCGGCGGCGGCGTACGCGAGCAGCGTGTGGCCCAGCGCCGTGCCGATGTTGCGGCTCGCGGTCGAGTCGGAGAGATCACGCTGCCAGCGGGACACCGGGAGCTTGTCCGCCAGGTGGCGCAGCAGCGCGTTGGCGATGCCGATGTTGCCCTCGGAGTTCTCGAAATCGATCGGATTCACCTTGTGGGGCATGGTGGAGGAGCCGACCTCGCCTGCTTTCACCTTCTGGGCGAAATAGCCGAGCGAGATGTAGCCCCAGACGTCGCGGTCAAGATCAAGCAGGATGCTGTTGGCGCGCGCGTAGGCATCGAGCAGCTCGGCGAGCCAATCATGCGGCTCGATCTGCGTCGTGTAGGCATTGAACTCCAGACCGAGACGCTCGACGAAGCGGCGGCTGAAGCGTTCCCAGTCGAAATCCGGATAGGCAACCAGATGCGCGTTGTAGTTGCCCACCGCACCGTTCACCTTGCCGAGGATCGGCACCGCGGCGATGCGCTGTTTCGCGCGCGCGAGCCGATGGGCGAAGTTCGCCATCTCCTTGCCGAGCGTCGTCGGCGTTGCCGGCTGGCCGTGGGTACGCGCGAGCATTGGCACGGCGGCGTGCCGGCGCGCGAGCGAGCGAAGCGCCTCGATCAGACGCTCGAGCCGCGGCAGCATCACCGCGTCACGCGACTCGCGCAGCATCAGGGCATAGGCGAGATTGTTGATATCCTCGGAAGTGCAGGCGAAGTGCACGAATTCGAGCGCCGCTTGCGCTTCCTTGTTCGACCCGAGCTTCCCGCGCAGCCAGTACTCGATCGCCTTGACGTCATGATTGGTCTCGGCCTCGATTTGCTTGACCTGCTCGGCGTCGCCTTCGGCGAATTCCTCGGCGAGGCGCCGGAAGGCGGCCAGCGTGCGCGGCGCAAAGGGCTTCAATTCCCGGATGGCGCGCTCCTGCGCGAGCGCCTGGAGCCACGCCAGCTCGATCTTGATGCGGTAGCCGATGAGCGCCTGCTCGCTGAAGTAGACCCGCAGGGGATCGAGGGTCTTGGCGTACCGGCCGTCGAGGGGCGACAGCGCGGCAAGCGGCGATGGCATGGGCCTCTATTATACGGGTGATGCGCATTTCCCTTCGCCGCGTCGCGGCCGAAGCGCTCGCGTGCCGCCGCTGCGCCGGCACGCTCGAGCCCAACCCGGTGTTTCGCGCGCGCAGCGCCGCGCGCTTGCTGATCGTCGGTCAGGCGCCCGGACGTCGCGTGCACGAGACCGGCCTCCCGTGGAACGATCCGTCCGGCGATGTGTTGCGCGAGTGGCTGGCGATGGATCGCGAGACGTTCTACGACGCCGCGCGTATCGCGATCGTCCCCGTGGGCCTTTGCTATCCGGGCACGGTCGATGGCGCCGATCTGCCGCCCGCGCCGCAGTGCGCGCCGCTCTGGCAGCCTAAGTTCCGCGCCGCGCTGCCGCGCATCGAGCTCACGCTCCTCGTCGGCTCGTACGCACAGAAGCACTACCTCGGCGAACGCCGCAAGAGCTCGCTCACCGAGACCGTGCGCGCGTACCGCGACTACCTGCCCGAATTC
>DASQIG010000192.1:0-1747 GCA_035631735.1 Burkholderiales bacterium
CCACGAATTGCTCGCTGGTTGCTTGCGCCGGGTCGAAAGTCTGGCCAGGACCGGTGAACAGATTTCGGCCGAGCACCCCGTAGCTCGCGTAGCGCCGGTCGAAGAGATTGTCCACTTTGAGCGAAAGCTGCCAGTCCCGCCGCGGCTCGTAGCGCGCGAAGAACTGCGCCACGCTGTAGGGCGGCAACGGGCCGTGCACGTCGTGATTGTTCTCGTCGCCGCGCGCGTATTGCCGGTCGAACCAGCTCCAGCCGAAGCCGAGCGACGCTCGCGCCGCGAAGCTCCAGTCGACCCGCAGTTTCGCCTGGCTGCGCGGGATCCCCGGAATCGCGTTGCCGCGCTGCACCGTGATTTCATCGGCTGCATCGCGCGACGAGTTGTTGGGGCTCGGCATGCGAAACGAGCCCAGGTATTGCGCCTGCATATAGCTATAAGCGGCGTTGAGCGACAGCGGCTCACGGCGAATGCGGTACGCAAGCTCGAACCCCTGGCGCAGCGTGCTGCCGGTGTTCTGGAAGAACCCGGCGTTCACCGCGCCCGCCGAGGAGACGAACTGGATGTCGTTCGCGACCACCGTGCGATAGACCGCCGCAGACAGCTGCGCATCGCGCGCGGCCCGCAGCCGCACGCCCGCCTCCGAAGTGCGCGCGATTACGGGGCTGAGCGCGGGATCGGCAAGGAACTGGTTGGGCAGCGTGCACGGCGCACTGGGATCGGCGCAGGTAAGCTCGGCCGGCGACGGCACGCGCATCCCTTGGCTCAGCGAAGCGAATACGGTCAGCGCGGCATTGGGATTCCAGGCGGCGCCGAGCGCCGGGTTGAACCGCCGGAAGACATGATCGCCATCGAGCGCGGGGCGCAGACCGGAGCGGTCGCGCAGCCGCACCGTGGCGACGTTGTAGCGGCCGGAGAGGCTGAAGGTCCACGACGACGAAGGCGCGAGCTGTTCGATGACGTAGAGCCCGCGCGCGCCGTTTTGCGCACCGACATGACCGATCTCGGCGAAAGGCGCGAGCGCTAGCGTCTCGCGCTCGGCCGAAAGCGCGGCGCTCTGGCGCTGTTGCACGAAATCCGTGCTCGCGCCCTCCAGCGCGGCACCGACCGTGAGCTCATGAGAGATGCCGCCGCTGCGGCGGGTGATCACGGCCTGCAGCAGCGCACCGGCGCTGCGCTGCGCGAGCGAATTGCGGTCGTTGAACGCCGGCGGCCCGGGCTCGGCGTTCACGTTGCTCGCGACGGCATCCTGCTGCAGGTCGCGCGCGTAGACGCTGCCGGAGAGCAGCACATCCTGCGTCACGAAGCGGCTCGCGCGCACGGTGAGGAAGCCTAGCTGGTTGTCCGTGCGGTCGGGCCAGGTGTAGGCGCGACGCGGCTCGCCGAGCATTGACAACGGCAGCGTCTGCGTGCCCTGCAGCGCGTTGTCGGCGAGCGCGAGCGATATGTCGAGGTCCGTGCGCGCGTCCTGCCACCCGGCTTTTAGAAAGCCCTGGCGCAGCCGGCTCGCCGCATGCTCGCGCCAGCCACGCTCGTCCTGCGCGCGCAGCGCGGCGAAGTAGTCGGTGCGCTCGCCATGCCCTCCGGTCTCGCCTTCCACGAGCTGCCGCCCGAACGACCCGGTAGAGAGCCGCAGCGCCTCGCCGGGAAACGCGAAGCCCGATTTGGTATGGATCGACAGCACACCGCCGAGCGTGTTCAGCCCGAACGCGGGGTTCGCGCCGGACACGAGGTGCATGTTGGCGATCGCGTT
>DASQIG010000193.1:0-7046 GCA_035631735.1 Burkholderiales bacterium
GTCCTCGGCGATCAGCCGCTCGAGCGATTTCAGCAGCGCCTCGACGATGATCGGCGCGAGGCCTTCCAGCGGTTCGTCCATCAGCAGGATCGTGGGATTTCCCATCAGCGCGCGGCCGATGGCGAGCATCTGCTGCTCGCCGCCCGAGATCTGGTTGCCGCGGTGGTGCTTGCGCTCCGCGAGGCGAGGAAAGAGATGGTAGACGCGCTCCAGCGTCCAGCGCTTGCCGGGGCGGGCGGCGATGATCAGGTTTTCCTCGACGCTGAGCGACGGAAAGATGTCGCGTCCTTGCGGTACGTAGCCGATGCCGAGGCGGTTTCGCTCGTACACCGGCAGCGACCGGATCTCGCGGCCGTTTGCCCGGATCGAGCCCGCGTGGAACGTCGTATGACCCATGATCGTCGCGAGCAAGGTGGTCTTGCCGACGCCGTTGCGTCCCAGCACGGCGAGCGAGCCGCGCTCGGGCAGCGCGAACGCCACGTCCTCGAGGATCACGGTCTCGCCGTAGCCCGCGCGCAGGCTCGCGAGGCGTAGCGCGTCAGGCATGGGTGGCTTCGCCGAGGTACACGTCGCGCACGCGACGGTCCGCCGCGATCTCCTGCGGCGTGCCTTCGACCAGCACCTGCCCCTGCACCAGCACGGTGATGCGGCTCGCGAAGCGGAACACCAAATCCATATCGTGCTCGATGATGAGGATCGCGATCTCCGTGGGTAGCGCGGCGAGAACGTCGAGCAGATGGTGCGAGTCCTGCGAGGGCACGCCGGCCGCGGGCTCGTCGAGCAGCAGCACCGTCGGCTTCAAGCCGAGCGCGATCGCGATCTCGACCAGCCGCTGGCGGCCGTAAGGCAGATCCTGGACCGGCGTGCGCGCATCGGCCGAGAGGCCGAGCGTTGCTAGCAGTTGCTCGGCTTCGCCGATGATCTCCGAGTACCGGCTCGCCGCCTTCCACATGCGCCGCGCCACGCCGTCGCGCTCCGCGATGGCGAGCGCGACGTTGTCGAGTACGGGGAGCTTCCTGAACAGGGTGGTGATTTGAAACGTCCGGCCCAGCCCCCGCCGCACGCGCGCCGCCTGGTTCACCCGGGTGATGTCCTCGCCGCCGAGCAGGATGCGGCCGGAGGAGGGCGGGATCGCACCGGTGAGCATGTTGACGAAGGTGGTCTTGCCCGCGCCGTTCGGGCCGATGAGCGCATGGCGGGCTCCCGGCGCCAGCCGGAAGCCGATGTCGTCGGCGACGGTCAGCGCGCCGAAGCTCTTGCAGAGCTTCTCTGTCTCGAGAGCGCTTGCAGCCATTTGTCGAAGAGGCCCAGGATGCCGCCGCGCGCGAACAGCACGACGACGATCAGCAGCACGCCGATGCCGAAGTACCAATATTCGGGGTATTGCTTCGCCAGGTAATCCTGCGCGACCAGGTATACGACCGGGCCGACGAACGCGCCGTAGAGCCGGCCGACGCCGCCGAGGATCAGCATCACGAGGAGGTCGCCCGAGGGCTCGAGCCCGAGCACGTTGAGGCCCACGAACTGGTTCACCTGCGTGAGCAGCGCGCCGGCGACGCCGGCCATGGTCGCCGAGAGCGTATACACGAGGACCAGGCGCCAATATACGGGCGCGCCTACCGCGTGCATGCGCGCGGTGTTCTCGCGGATGCCGGTGAGCATTGCGCCGAAAGGCGAGTAGATCAGGCGGCGCACGAGGAGCCAGCCGAAGAAAAGCGCCACCAGGCAATAGATGAATGCCGTTCGGCCGAACAGATCGAACTTGAACAGACCGAGGACCGGCGCTACCTGCACGCCGGAGAGCCCGTCGGCACCGCCGGTGAGCCAGCTCGCCTTGTTCGCGATCTCGAGCACGATCGAGGTGATCGCAAGCGTGAGCATGAGGAGCGTCAGCGCCTTGGTGCGCAGGATCACCGCGCCGGTCGAGATGCCGAGCAGCGCCGCGGCTGCCGCGGCCGCGATGAGCTGCAGGAATGGATCCGTCACCCCGTATTTGGCGCCCAGGATGCCGGCGGTGTAGGCGCCAAGACCGAAGAACGCGCTATGGCCGAGCGTAATGATGCCGGCATAGCCGAGGATGAGATCGAGCGACAGCGCGAACAGGATGTAGACCAGGATGCGTGCGCCGAGCGAAAGGTATTCGGGCAGCAGGAAGAACGCTGCGATGGCGATGATCCACGGCAGGGACTCCTGCGGGCGGATGCGCGGGTTGCTGGTGTAGCCGCTCATGCGCGCACGCCGAAGAGGCCCATCGGCCGCCAGAGCAGGATGGCCATGGTCGCGACGTAGATGAGGAAGGCGCCGAACTCCGGGATCCAGTATTTGCACGCGGTGTCGGCGACGCCGATGAGGAGCGCGGCAACGAACGGGCCGCGCAGGCTGCCGAGGCCGCCCACCGCAACGACGATCAGGAAGTAGACCAGATGCTCGAACGGATAGCTCCACTGCACGGGCAGGATGTCGGCGCCGAGCGCGCCGCCCAGGCCGGCGAGGCCGCTGCCGAGCGCGAAGGTCGCCATGAAGAGCTGCCGCGTGTTGATGCCGACGGACTGCGCCATGCCGCGGTTATCGACCGCCGCGCGCACCATCGCGCCCCAGCGCGTGCGCTCTACGCCGAACCAGAGCGCCGCGATGAGCAGCGACGAGAAGACGATGAGGAACACGCGGTAGGTGGGAAAATCGCGGCCGAGGATGTGCACCTGGCCGCGCAGGTAGTCGGGCAGGAACACGGGCGCCGCCAGGTTGCCGTAGATGAGGCGCGCCACGGCCATGGAGATGAGGATCAGGCCGATGGAAAACAGCACCTGCGCCAGATCGCCGGCGGCGTAGAGCCGCGAGTAGAGCAGCCGCTCGAGCACGATGCTGCCCGCCGACACGACGACGAAGGCGGCGAGCACCGCGAGCGGGAACGGCAGGCCGAGGCGCGTCATCGCGGTGGACAGGATGAAGCCGCCCGCCATGGCGAAGACGCCGTGCGCGAGGTTGATGAAGCCCATCAGGCCCATGGTCACCGACAGGCCCACCGAGATGACGTACAGGATCATGCCGTAGGCGACGCCGTGGAAGGCGACGCTTACGAGCGATGAGGCGAGCTCTGCCAGGGGACTACTTCTTCTTCTGCAGCTCTTTCCAGGGGTCCTTCAGCGCCGTGGCGAGGGTCTCGAGCTCGACGTTGGCGAGCTGGCCGTTCACCTTGCGCACCTCGCGCAGGTACTCGTTCTGCACGATGTCGCGCGTCTCCGGGTCGATCGAGATCGGCCCGCGCGGGCTGTCGGCGCTCTTCCACTGCCTGAAAATCTGCATCGTCTTGTCGGGGTCGAGCCTGCCTTTCTGCTGCCTGATCGCCTCGACGATGATGGCGGCGCCGTCATAGGCGCCGACGGCGACGAAATTCGGCGTCTCGCTCTGCCCGTATTCCTTCTTCCAGGCGGCAACGAACTCCCGGTTCGCCGGGCGATCGCCGGCCGCGGAATAGTGGTGCACGGTAATCACGCCGAGCGCGACATCGCCCATATTGGGCAGCTCCTCGTCGGTGGTGATGTCGCCCGGGCCGATCAGCTTGATGCCCGCCTTGTCGAGGCCGAGCTCGGAGAAGTTCTTCATCACCGCGGTCGCCGTCTTGCCGGCCGGGATGAACACCATCAGCGCATCGGGCTTGGCGTCCTTCACGCGCTGCATATAGGCCGCCCAGTCGGGGTTCTGCAGCGGCGCGCGCACGCTGCCGACGATCTTCCCGCCGCCCGCGCTGAACGCCTTGCCGAACGCCTCCTCAGAATCGTGGCCCGGCCCGAAGTCGCTCACCAGCGTATACGCGGTCTTGAACTTCTTCGCCGCCCATTCGCCGAGCGGATAGCTCGACTGCCAGAGCGTGAACGAGGTTCGAACCATGTACGGCGAGCGCGTCGTGATTACCGCGGTGCCGGCGTTCATGATGACGAACGGAACTTTCGCTTCGCTCGCGATCGGCGCCATCGCCATGGCATTGGGCGTGAAGATCACGCCGGCCAGCAGGTTCACCTTGTCGCGCACCACCAGCTCCTGCGCGAGCTGGCGCGCCTTGTCCGGGTTCGGGCCGGTGTCGTCGCGCGTCAGCAGCTCCACCTTGACGCCGCCGAGCTCTTTCTCGTGCTGCTTCAGGTACAGCCGCACCGCGCGCTCCATGTACGGCCCGAGGTTGCCGTTCAGCCCGGAGTAGCTGGTGATGAAGCCGATCTTGACCGTCTGCGCCGACGCCGCGAAAGCGCTCAGCAGGAGCGCCGCAGCGAGCGCCGCTTTTTCGACACGCATGATCCCTCCTCCTAAGGAAGAGCGATTCTAAATGATTGACGGTACGTATCGCCGTAGGCAGGATCGCTCGCCGAAGCGGCATGCATACGATCTCGAGGTTCACGGTGTGGTGCTTGGCGGCTGCCGCGCTGGTCGCCGGCCTGAACGCGCGCTCGCCGCGCATGGAGGCGAATTTCTACGACGGCCGGTTCTTCTACGTGGCGGCGCAGATGTTCATCGCCGGCGAGCCGCCCTACGACCTCGAGCGCTATCGCGCCCGCCTGCGGGACGCCGCGCAGCGCTACCCGGATTCGGGCGCCGAGCTGCGCGCGGAGATCGAGTCCTATGCCTATCCGCCGGCGAGCCTCATCGTGTTTGCGCCGCTCGGGCTGCTCGACTACCCGCTTGCGCGCCAGCTCTTCACTGTCCTCAACGTGCTGCTGATGCCGATCGCCGCCTTGATGCTGGTGCTATTTTTCGATGGCGCGGGCGCCGCGCGGCAGCGCGCGCTCACCCTCGCGGCGCTGGTCGTCGGCCTGCTGCACTTTTCGTTTCCCACCACGCTGGCCCTCGGGCAATGCGACATCGTCATGCTGGTGGCGCTTGCCGGGACGCTGCTCGGGCTGCAGCGGCGCTCGCTCGCGCTGATTGCCGCATGCGGCGCGGTCGCCTTGATCAAGCCGCAACTGACGCTCGTCCCGATCCTCGCGCTCCTCGTGCGCGAACGGGCGTGGCGCGAAGGCTTGATCCTGCTCGCCACGGTGGCGCTGTCCAACCTGCTCGCCGCGTGGTTGATCTATCACCCCGGGCTGCCACGCGAGATGCTCGATGCGGTGATCAGCAACCGGGGCCTCGAGTACAACCAGCCGGCGACCAGCCACGGCGGCTTGTTCCTCGGTGCGCGCTCGGCGGCGTTCGCCGCGGCAAACCTTTTCCTCATCCCGGCGGGCGTGATCGCCGTGCTGCTCGCGGCGTGGAAGCGCGAGCGCTATCCGAAGCACACCGCGCTGGTAGCCTCGATCCTGCTCGCGCTCTACGCGCTGCCGCTGCACTACTATGACTTCGTGCTGCTGCTGGCGGCGCTGCTCGGCTGCCTGACGCTCGATGCGCGCCTCGGCGCGCTGTTGATCGTGCTCGCCCTCGGCATCGACCGCGAGGTCGTCACGCAGGCGATCCTGTCCAGGCTGCCGAGCGCGCCGTGGCTGACACATCAGAGCCTGCACGCCGCGTACGTTCTGATGGCGTACCTCGCGGTCCAGGGCTACGTGTTCTTGCGCTACGCGCGCAGCACCCAGACCCCGCCGAGTGCCGGGGGCAGCGCGATGGCCAGTCCGTCGGCGGTCCTGCGCGCGGGCAATCCTGCCGCCGCGCAGCGCTCGACCACGGCGCGCGGCTCGGCGCAGGTGAGCGAATAGCCGGCCACCGCCGGCGCCGCGGGCGCCTCGCCGAGCCGCTTCGCCACCGCGGCGCGCGTGCCGATGAAGATGCGGCCGCGCGCCGTCTCGAGCCGCACGCCATCAGCGTCGGCGCGCGGCAGGAGCGCGGCGAAGCGCGCCCAGCGGGCCGCCGTTTCCACCGGGTCGTCGGCGACGATGTACACCTGGTCGAGGCGCATCCCGTTCACATCGGCTGGGCGCCAGAGACGCTCGGGCGTGAGCTGCTCGACGTACTGGATGCGCCCCTCGGGCATCTTCTCCGGCGGCAGGCGGACCACCTTGAAGCGCGCCGTGCCACCGGGGACTTCGCGCGCGAGATCGACCAGCGGCTGCGGCTCGAAGCCGTGCGCCGCGAGCCGCCGCTGCTCGCCGGCGGCGTCGGGCGTGCCAAAGCAGACCAGCTGCACGCCGTCGTAGCGCCGCATGAGTGCGCGCATGCGCGCGGCGGCGGGCGTGTCGTGAGTGGGCGCAAGGAGCTCGATGTAGCCCGCGTCCAGCATCACGCAGCGGTTGGACGCGCCGACCGGGCCTTGCGGCGTGCGCTGTACGGAAGTCGGCGTCACGCGCAGGCCGAGCGCCTCGCAGACGCGCGCCGCGGCGTCGAGATCGGCGACGAAGTGCGAGACGTGATCGAGGCAGAGCTCGCCCGGCGGCGGCCGCTGCCGGTCGGCGGCGTTCATGGCGCGCTAATATAACCGCCGCCGTGAACCAGCCCGTCGAAATCCGCGCCGCTCCGTCGATACGAGAAATGCGCGGCGCCCAGGCGGTGGTCGAGATGCTGCGTGCGCACGGCGTCGAGATCGTCTTCGGTCTGTGCGGCGACACGAGCCTGCCGCTCTACGACGCGCTGCGCAGCTCTCGGCTTCGCCACATCCTCACGCGCGACGAGCGCCATGCCGCCTACATGGCCGACGGCTACGCGCGTATCACCGGGAGGGTCGGCGTGTGCGAAGGTCCGTCGGGCGGCGGTGCAACCTATCTGCTCCCCGGCCTCGCCGAGGCGCACGAGTCCTGCATCGCCGTGATCGGCATCAACACCGATATCAGCGTCTCGTCGCGCGGCCGCTACACGCTCACCGAGCTCGACCAGCGCACGCTGATGCGCCCGGTAACAAAATGGAACGCCGTGCTCGACCGCGCCGCCGACATACCACGCGTGTTTCGCCAGGCGTTCGAGGCGATGACCACCGGCCGGCCCGGCGCCGCGCACCTTGCGCTGCCCTACGACGTGCAGACCGCGCCGCTGGAAGCAGACGATGTCTGGGCCGATCCCACGCTCGGCCGCTATCCATCGCGGCGGGTGGCACCCGATCCAGAGATGGTGGCGCTCGCCGCAAAGGTGTT
>DASQIG010000194.1:0-1641 GCA_035631735.1 Burkholderiales bacterium
AAGCTCGGCGAGGTGCTCTTCTGGAAGATCGCGATGCGCCCCGGCCGGCCGATGGCGTTCGGCCGTATCGGCAGCGCCTGGCTCTTCGGCCTGCCGGGAAATCCGGTGGCGGTGATGGTGACCTTCTACCAGTTCGTGCGCGATGCGCTGCTGCACCTTTCCGGGCGGACGGATGACTACGCGATTGCGCTCCTGCGCGCGACGGCGGCGGACAGCATCCGCAAGGTGCCCGGCCGCACCGAGTACCAGCGCGGGATCGTTTACCGCGACGCGGGCGAGTGGCAGGTGCGCACCACCGGGCAGCAAGGCTCGGGAGTGCTGCGCTCGATGGCGCAGGCGAACTGCTTTATCGTGCTGGAGCATGAGCGCGGCGCAGTGAAGGCCGGCGAACAAGTACAAGTGCAGCTCATGGAGGGAGTGGCGTGAACCCGATCCACCCGGCGCTCGCGCGCCTGTCGCGCGCCGCCGCGCACCAGGACTTCGCCGAGCTCGAGGAGACGCTGCACGTGGCGCTGAGGAAGCCCACCTGGCTGCGGCCCGAGCATCGCGTCGGCGATCCGAACGGCTACATGCGCCATCTCCTCTATATCGACCCGGACGACGCCTTCGTCATCACCGCGATCACCTGGCTGCCCGGCCAGGTGAGCGCCGTGCACGGGCATCAGGTGTGGTGCATGTACGGCGTGGTCGAGGGGGATCTGACCGAGGAGCAGTTCAGCGAAGGCGGCGAGCTGCGCAAGAAAGTCGTCTATCGCGCCGGCCAGCTCGCCGACGCCGATCTGAAGCAGCAGATGGTGCACCGGGTGTCGAACCGCGGCATCGCGCGCGTGGTGTCGCTGCACCTCTACGGCGTGAGCGCGAACAGGCTCACCACCGGCATCAACCGCGTCCTGAAAATCTAAAGCGCCATCGTCCTCGCCAGGTCGAGGAGCGTCGCGTCCGCCGGGCGCATGCGGCCGGCGATCTCGGTGAGCGGGGTGGTGACGATGTCGCCTTTCACCATGCCGACGAGGACGCCGTGCGTGCCGTCGGCGAGCGTCGCGATCGCGGCCGCGCCGAGGCGCGTCGCGAGCACGCGGTCGGCCGCGGTCGGCGCGCCACCGCGCACCACGTGCCCGAGGCGCGTGACGCGCAGGTCGAAGCCGATCGACCTGCGGTTGGCGTCGTAGTACTCCATGAGCTCGTGCACGCCGCACTTCGCGCTCTCCGCGATCACCGCGAGCGCGTGCGTCTTGCCGCGCTCGCGCGCGGCGCGCAGGCGCGCGGCGACGTCGGCGGGCTTGAGCTCGTGCTCGGGCAACGCGATCACTTCCGCGCCGCCGGCGATGCCGGCCATCAGCGCGATGTAGCCGCAATTGCGACCCATGGTTTCGACCGCGAAGGCGCGCTGGTGCGACGAGGCGGTGGTGCGCAGCCGGTCGATCGCCTCCAGCGTGATGTTGATCGCCGTGTCGCAGCCGATGCTGACGTCGTTGCCGTAGAGATCGTTGTCGATCGTCGAGGGCACGCCGACCACCGCGAAGCCCTCGCGCGCGAGGCTCGCCGAGCCCGACTGCGAGCCGTTGCCGCCGATAACCACCAGCGCGTCGATCGCGCGAGTCCTCAGGTTGGCGAGCGCCTTGGCACGTCCCGCCGGCTCGG
>DASQIG010000195.1:0-3525 GCA_035631735.1 Burkholderiales bacterium
TCCAGGCGCACGCTGCCATCGTTCCACCAGCCGCGCGCCGACTCGTCTTTGACGTTCGGCGTGTCCTTCATGACGTTGTCGTAGTGCTTGGCCTGGCGGCGGTTGCTGAGCAGCACGCGGTCGCAGCGCGCGAGCACTTCGGCGTCGACTTCCTGCGTCTTGATGCAGCTCAGGTGCACGCCCGGCCTGAGCCAGCGCGGCTCGATCACGCGCACCATGGAGGAGGTGGCGGCGGCGATGACGTCCGCGCCCTCGACGCACGCCTCGGCGGAGTCCACGGCGCTGATCGCGGCGCCCACCTTGCCGCGCCATTCGGCGACGAACGCCTCGCGGCTCTCGCGCCGCGGGCTCCAGACGCGCACTTCGCGCAACTTGCGCGCGGCGAGCGCCGCGCTGAGCTGCGTGCCCGCCTGCCAGCCGCTGCCGATGAGCGCGAGGCGCCGGGAATCCTCGCGCGCGAGGTGCCGCAGCCCCAGGCCGCTCGTCGCGCCGACGCGCAGGCGCTGCATCACGCCGTCCGGGAACATCGCGAGCAGCGCGCCGGTCTCGGTGCTGAAGAGCAGCACCAGTCCGACCCAGCGGCCGTTCGCCAAAGGCTGCTTTACGCGCCGCGGCTTCCCGGCCACCAGCGGATGCGTGACCACGTCGGAATTGATGCGCAACGCCTGCACCTTCTCGCGCGGCCAAGTGCCGCCCATGTGCTTGAAGGCGTAGTAGCCGTCGGGGTGCGCATTCGGCGCGACGTTGTCGACGCGCGGGGAGAAAAGCACGCGTTCCTCCGCGACGTCGCGGTACATCGGCTCGAGCGCCGCCATGCACTCCTCGATCGTGAGGAGCTGCGCGATCTCCTCGTTGCTTAATACCAGCAACTAGCTCACGACCTCGAAGAGTCCGGCCGCGCCCATGCCGCCGCCGATGCACATGGTGACGACGACATGTTTCGCGCGCCGGCGGCGCCCTTCGATCAGCGCGTGGCCGACGAGGCGCGAGCCGGTCATGCCGTACGGATGGCCGATGGCAATGGCGCCGCCGTTGACGTTCAGGCGCTCGTTCGGGATGTGCAGCCGGTCGCGGCAGTAGATCACCTGCACCGCGAACGCTTCGTTCAGCTCCCAGAGGTCGATGTCCTCGATGCGCTTGCCCGTCTGCTCCAGCAGTTTCGGCACCGCGAAGACCGGGCCGATGCCCATCTCGCGCGGATCGCACCCCGCCACCGCGAACCCGCGGTAAATGCCAAGCGGTTTCAAGCCGTGGGTCGCCGCTTCCTGGTCGCTCATCACGACGCACGCCGAGGCGCCGTCGGAGAACTGGCTCGCGTTGCCCGCAGCGATGCAGCCGCCCTCGATCGCCGGCTTGATCTGCGACACGCCTTCATAGGTGGTATCGGCACGGATGCCTTCGTCCTCGGCCGAGATCACTTCGCGCATCGACTCGGCGCCCGTGTTCTTGTCGACCACCTTCATCTTCACGGTGATCGGCACGATTTCGTCCTTGGTCTTGCCCTCGGCGCGCGCCTTGGCCGCACGCAGCTGGCTCTGCACGCCGTAGCGGTCCTGGTCCTCGCGCGTGATCTCGTACTTGCGCGCCACGTACTCCGCGGTCTGCAGCATCGGCCAGTAGCTCTCGGGCTTGTGCCGGTGCAGCCAGTCGTCCTGGAAGTGGTGCTTGTTCATCTCGTTCTGCACCAGCGAGATCGACTCGACGCCGCCCGCGACGTAGATGTCGCCTTCGCCGGCCATGATGCGCTGCGCGGCGAGCGCGATCGTCTGCAGGCCGGAGGAGCAGAAGCGGTTCACCGTCATCCCGGGCACGGTGGCCGGGCAGCCGGCGCGGATCGCGATCTGGCGCGCGATGTTCCAGCCGGTGGCGCCCTCGGGATTGGCGCAGCCCATGATGACGTCGTCGACTTCCTGGCAGTCGACTTTGGCGCGCTCGAGCGCCGCGTGCACCACGTGGCCGCCCATCTTCGCGCCGTGCGTCATGTTGAGCGCGCCTTTCCAGCTCTTGCAGAGCGGCGTGCGCGCGGTAGAGACGATAAATGCGTCACTCATTGAACCTCCGTCCTTCTTTCGCAAGTTTGATTAGCAGCGGCGCGGGCTTCCACTGGTCGCCCTGGTAGCCCTTCTGGAATCTCTGGATCGCGGCGAGCACCTTGTCGAGCCCCACGGTGTCCGCGTAGAACATCGGCCCGCCGCGATAGGGCGGAAAGCCGTAACCGGTGAGATACACCATATCGATATCCGAGGCGCGCAGCGCAATGCCTTCCTCGAGGATCTGCGCGCCTTCGTTGGCGAGCGCGAAGACACAGCGCTCGATGATCTCGTCTTGCGTAATCGGCCGCGTCTTGTGGCCCATCTCGCGGCGGTAATCAGCCAGCATGCGTTCGACCTCCGCGTCGGGAATCGGCGTGCGGCTCCCTGGCTCGTAGCGATACCAGCCGCGCCCGGTCTTCTGGCCGTACCAGCCTTTCTCGGCGATGCGGTCGGCGAACCTGCCGTAGACGAAATCGGGACGCTCCTTTGCGCGGCGCTTGCGGATCTCCCAGCCGATGTCGTTGCCCGCCATGTCGTACATGGTGAACGGGCCCATCGCCATGCCCCATCTTCCGAGCGCGCCGTCGATCTGCTGCGGCGTCGCCCCTTCATCCAGGAGAAAGAGAGATTGCTGCACATACTTCTCGAGCATGCGGTTGCCGATGAAGCCGTCGCAGACGCCTGATACGACGGGGACCTTCTTGAGCTGCTTGCCCAGCTTCAGGGTGGTCGCGAGCACGTCCTTGGCGGTTTTCACGCCGCGCACCACCTCCAGCAGACGCATCACATTCGCCGGCGAGAAGAAATGCGTGCCGACCACGTCCTGCGGCCGCTGGGTCGCGCTCGCAATCTGGTTCACGTCGAGCGTAGAGGTGTTCGTCGCGAGGATCGCGCCCGGCTTGGCGATGGCGTCGAGCTTGCGGAAGAGCTCCTGCTTTACATCCATGCGCTCGAACACCGCCTCGACCACGATGTCGGCGTCGCGCACCTCGCCGAGATCCGTGCTCGGCTTGATCAGCGCCATGCGCTTGTCCATCTCCTCCTGCTTCAGGCGCCCTTTCTGCACCGTGCCCGCATAGTTCTCGCGGATGCGCTGCAGCCCGCGCTCCAGCGCCTCGCGCGTGGTGTCGCTGATGGTCACCGGGATGCCGACGTTGGCGAAGCTCATGGCGATGCCGCCGCCCATGGTGCCGGCGCCGATCACCGCCGCTTTCTTCACCGTGCGCGTGGGCGTGTCCTCGGGCACATCGGGAATCTTCGTCGTCTGCCGCTCGGCGAAGAAGGCGTGCCGCAGCGCCGCCGATTCCGTCGTCTGCACCAGATGCGCGAAGCGCTCGCGCTCGAATTTGCGCCCTTCGTCGAAGGGTTTGGTCACTGCCGCTTCGACGCAGGCGACGATTTCCAGGGGTGCCGGATAGCCGCGCGAGGCCTTGGCCACCTCGTCGCGCACTTTCTTGAAATCGACCTCGCCCTTCGCGCGCATGTCGCGGAT
>DASQIG010000196.1:0-2656 GCA_035631735.1 Burkholderiales bacterium
CGGGTCCTCACCGAAAACACGACCGCGCCACGCGCGGGGTCGACGAACGCAACGCTGTTGGAAATTTCCACGGCCGCCACCACCCAGCGCCCGTCCGGCGAGCTGCTCACGCCCTCGGGCGATTCGCCGAGGTCTATTTTGTCGGCGACGGCGCCCTTCGCCAGGTCCACCACAAGCAGCGCACTCGCCGGTTGGTCGCTCACGTAAAGGCGCTTGCGGTCGACGCTCAACGCCATGCCGCGCGGCGAGGTGCCCGCCTTGATCTGCGCCACAACCTCGTCGCGCGCGGTATCGACCACGCTCAGCGTCCCCGACTTCTCGTTCGCCACATAGGCCATCGGCCCCGCGGTGACGAGCGAACTCCAGCCGAGGAGTAACGCGATAAGGACTCGACTCACCGCTTATGCTCCGCGCAGCGTGCTAGGCGCGGCCGGCGTCAGCACACCGCGTCGCGCGCGGCGCGGCCAGATGCGCGCGAAGACAGCGTCGCGCTCGGAGAGATGCTTGAGCGCCGCGGCGACGTGCAGGGCGACGAGGGCGCTGATGAGACACGCGAGTGCGAAGTGGAGGTTGCTGCAAAGCTGCTTGAGCGCGGGCGCCTCCCAGCCCCAATGCGGCAGCGTGAGGCCGAAATATTTGATCGGATAACGCGTGAACGAGGAGCCCAGGTAGCCGACCAGCGGCTGCAAGATGAGCGCGGCGTAGAGCAGACCGTGGTTCAGCCGCGCCGCGCGCGCCCGCCAGCGCGGCAACGACGCGGGCAGCGGCGGCGGCACATGCCCGAGGCGCCAGCCGAGCCTTGCGAGCATCAGCAAGCCGAGGGTGATGCCGATCGACTTGTGCAGGTTGAACCAGCCGGCGCGCAGCCCCGGCGGGCTCTTCGGCAGCTCGATCATCCACCAGCCCAGGCCGATCTGGAAGAGCGCGAGCAGTGCGATCGCCCAGTGCAGCGCGATCGCTACACGACCGTAGCGCTCCTGCATCGACTCCCCCGCCTCGTTGCCCGATCGGCGCAAGCCTAGACCAAAAGCTTTAGTTGCGCAGCAGTTCCGCGGTGCGCGCGTGGCCGGTCTCCGCCGCCATATCGCGGGCGCTCTTGCCGCGGTTGTCGCGCAACGCGGCGTCAGCGCCGCGTTCGAGCAGCAGTCGCACCGTCGCATCGTGCCCGTAGGCCGCTGCCCACATGAGCGCGGTGAGATCGTTGTCGTAGCGCTGGTTCACCGGCACGCCGCGGTCAAGCAGCAGGCGCAGCACCTCCGTATGACCGTTGCCGGCGGCATAAACCGCTGCCGTTTTGCGGACCCGATCGAGCGGCGCGATGTCCGCGCCGCGCTCGAGCAGCGCGCCAGCAAGCTCCACGTCGCCGTTGAATGCCGCCGCCATCAGCGGCGAGACGCCGGCGAGATTGCGCTGGTTTACGTCGGCGCCGCGCTCGAGCGCGAGCATCGCCAGGGGCCGCTCGCTGTTCTTCACGGCGAGGAGCAGCACCGTATCGCCGAGCCGGTTGCGCGAGTTGATCGCCGCGCCCTTGTCGAGCAGCGAGCGCACCAGCTCGATGTTGCCGCGCCGCGCCGCGGCGAGCAGCTCGGCGTTGATGTTTATCGCTTGCTGCGCCTGCACCGCCGCGGCAGCGGCCCATCCCCCTACGATCAACCACCCGCGAAGCAGGCCCATTGCCACCCCCGGTGGCGAAGCCTAGACTAATTGCGCATTCATCATCAACGTGGAGGAGCGTATGAATAAGAATGCGCTCGCGATCGCGAGCTCCATGCTGTTGGTATTCGCCGCAGTCCCGACCTCTGCACAAGAAACACCCGGTGCCAAGCCGTCGACCACCGGGAGCGCGGTACCCAAGCAGCTCAACGTCTCGCAGGATCAGCTCGTTAACGCGGGCGGTGACCCGCGAAACTGGCTGCACACGCAGGGCAACTACGCCCAGACGCGTTACTACCCCGGCGCACAGATCAATACCACGAACGTCGCGAAGCTGCGCCCGGCGTTCGTCTTCCAGACCGAGGTGGTCGAGTCGATGGAGACCGCGCCGATCGTCGTCGACGGCGTCATGTATCTCACCACCTCGTACAACCACGTGTACGCGATCGACGCCGCGACCGGCAAGGAGTACTGGCACTACAAGCACAAGATGGGGTCGGTGACCACTTTCTGCTGCGGGCCGAACAACCGCGGCGTGGCGATCGCGGGCGGCAAGCTCTACATGGGCACGCTGGATGCGAAGCTGGTGGCGCTCGATGCGCACACCGGCAAAACCATTTGGGAGACGCAGATCGCCGATCCCGAAAAGGGCTACAGCGAGACCATGGCGCCGACGGTCGTCGAGGACAAGGTGCTGATCGGCACCAACGGCGGCGAGTACGGCATCCGCGGCTTCCTCAAGGCGTACGACGCGAATTCGGGCAAGCTGCTCTGGGCCTTCTACACCATCCCGGAGAAGGGACACGAAGGCGTGTGGGCCGAAAACGACGCCACCGGCCGCAACATGCATCGCAACATCGCCAAGGAAAAAGCCGCGCTTGCCGACACTAAAGGCGCGTTCTACGAGACGCTGGGCGGCGGCGTGTGGATGAACCCCGCGATCGATCTCAAGGAGCGCACCGCCTGGTTCGTCGCGGGCAACCCATCGCCCGACCTCTACGGC
>DASQIG010000197.1:0-1703 GCA_035631735.1 Burkholderiales bacterium
GTGCCGGCGAGATCCGGGCTATTTCAGCAGATCTGCTGGCGGCGAATAAGGCGCGCTGAGCGCCGCGGCGACTTCCGGGTGCGTGATCTTGCCGCGGGCGACGTTCAGGCCGTTGCGCAGATGCTCGTCGTCGGCGAGCGCGCGCTTCCAGCCTTTGTTGGCGAGCGCAAGCACGAAGGGCAGCGTCGCGTTGTTCAGCGCATAGGTCGAGGTGCGCGGCACGGCGCCGGGCATGTTGGTCACGCAGTAGTGCACCACCTCGTCGACCACGTAGGTCGGATCCGCGTGCGTAGTGGGCCGCGAGGTCTCGAAGCAGCCGCCCTGGTCGATGGCGATATCGACCACTACCGAGCCGGGCTTCATTGCCTTCACCATCTGCCGCGTCACGAGCTTCGGCGCCGCCGCGCCCGGCACGAGCACCGCGCCGATCACGAGGTCGGCCGAAAGCACGTGCTGCTCTACCGTGTCGCGGCTCGAGTGCACCGTCTCCGCGCGCGCGCCGAACTCCGCCTCGATTTTGCGTAGCACGTCGACTGAACGGTCGAGCACGTACAGGCGTGCGCCCGAACCCACGGCGATGCGCGCGGCATTCGAACCCGAGACACCGGCGCCGAGGATCGTGATCTTCGCCGGCGGCACGCCCGGCACGCCGCCGAGCAGGATGCCCATGCCGCCACGCTCCTTCTCGAGGCAGCTCGCGCCGACCTGCACCGACATGCGCCCCGCCACTTCCGACATCGGCGCGAGCAGCGGCAGCCCGCCGCCGCGCGCCGTCACCGTCTCGTAGGCGATGCAGATCGCGCCGGACTTCATCAGGTCTTCGGTCTGCGGCCGATCCGGCGCGAGATGCAGGTAGGTGAAGAGGACGTGCCGATCGGTAATTTTCTTTCGCTCCTCGCGCTGCGGCTCCTTCACCTTGACGATGAGCTCGGCTTCCTTCCACGGATCGCCGATGCGCGCGCCCGCCTTCTCGTAGGCCGCATCCGCCGCGCCGATGCCCGCGCCGGCATTGGTCTCCACCACTACCTGGTGGTTGTGCGCGACCAGCTCGCGCACGGAGGTCGGCGTCAGGCCGACGCGGTACTCGTGCGTCTTGACTTCCTTGGGGACGCCGACAATCACCGCTCGCGCGCCTTTGCCAGTGCTTCCACTACCGATGTTTGCTCGCCCAGCTCGATCTTGGCGATCTGGTTGCGGTGCACTTCGTCCGGTCCGTCCGCGAAGCGCAGAGTGCGCGCATGCGCGTAGGCGTACGCCAGGCCGAAGTCGTCCGACACGCCACCGCCGCCGTGCACCTGCATCGCCCAGTCGATCACCTGCACCGCGACGTTCGGCGCGAGCACCTTGATCATCGCGATTTCCTTCTTCGCCGCCTTGTTACCGACGGTATCCATCTTCCAGGCGGCGTTCAAAACCAGGAAACGCGCGCTATCGATCATGATGCGCGCCTGCGCGATGCGCTCGCGCGTCACGCCCTGGTCGGCGACCGGCCGGCCGAAAGCGACGCGCGCGGTCGCGCGCCTGCACATCTTCTCGAGCGCGCGCTCCGCCTGGCCGATCAGGCGCATGCAGTGATGGATGCGCCCGGGCCCGAGGCGCCCCTGCGCGATCTCGAAGCCGCGTCCGTCTCCGAGGAGCACATTGGATGCCGGCACGCGCACGTTCTTCAGCTCGATCTCCATGTGGCCGTGCGGCGCGTCGTC
>DASQIG010000198.1:0-2229 GCA_035631735.1 Burkholderiales bacterium
TAATCGCTAGGCTGCGGCGCGCTCGACACGCTCGACTTCGACCCGGCAATCGTAGAACGTAGCGCCGCCGCCGAGATCGGTGGTGCGCTGCGAGGTCACGTTGTTGGCGTTGCGCCCGTCGGGCGAATACTTCTTCCACCATACGGAGGGCGCCACGACCACGCCGGGACGCGGCTTGCCGTTGATACGCGCGCGCAGGGTGTAGCTGCCGCGCGCGTTGTAGACGCGCACGCGATCGCCGTCGCGGATGCCGCGTGCGGCGGCGTCCTGCGGATGCATGTCGAGGTGCGGCTCGCGCTCGAACTCGCGGAACCGCGGCATGTTGGCGAAGCTGGAGTTAAGAAAGTGGCGCGCCGGCGGCGAGAGGAACGCGAGGGGATAGCGCTCGGCAAGCGCGGCGTCGGCCACCTCTACCGGCGGGTTGTAGAACGGCAGCGGATCGATGCCCTGCTTCTCCAGCCACTCGCTGTAGAACTCGCACTTGCCGCTCGGCGTCGGGAAGCCGCCCTGCGCGAAGGGCGCAAACCGCTCCGGCACGGCGAGGCGTTGCCAGCCGTCGCGCTTGAGCGCTTCCCAGTCGGCCTTGCCGGCGAGCGCCGTGCGGCAGATGTCCTGGTCGCTGTCGCGGAAGCACGGCTCAGCGAATCCCATGCGCGCCGCGAGCCGCCGGAAGATCTCGGAGTTCGGCAGCGCCTCGCCCAGCGGCGCGATCGCCGGGTTGTTGGCGAGCATGTACAGGTGACCGTAGGACTTGTGCACGTCGTAGTGCTCGAGCTGCGTCGTCGCCGGCAGCACGATGTCCGCATAGTCCGCGGTATCGGTCTGGAAGTGATCGATGACGACGCTGAACAAGTCCTCGCGCGAGAAACCGGCGATCACCTTGTCGGACTCCGGGCACACCGCCACCGGGTTGTTGTTGTAGACGATGATCGCGCGCACCGGCGGCTCGGCCGAGGTGAGCGCATCGCCGAGCTTCGATTGGTTGATCGTGCGCGGGCGGCGGCCCGCGAGGAGATCGGGCCGCTCGAGCGCCGCGTGGTCGAACTTGTAGAAGTCGGAGGTGGTCAGCACGATGCCGCCGGCCGGATCGCGCCAGGCGCCGATCAGCGCGGGCAGGCAAGCAATCGTGCGCGCGGCGATGCCGCCGCCCGCGTGGCGTTGCATGCCGTAGTTCAGGCGAATCGCTGACGGCCTGATGGTCCCGTAGTCGCGTGCAAGCCGCACCACCTCGTCGGTCGTAAGGCCGCAAAGCCGGGCAACGCGCTCGGGCGGATATTCGGCGAGCACGCGCTGCTCCAGCGCGTCGTAGCCGAGCGTGTAGCGCTTGACGTAGTCGCGATCGATGAAGCCATCGCGTATCAGCAGGTGCATGATGCCAAGGGCGAGCGCGCCATCGGTGCCCGGAAGAAGCGCGACGTGCTGCGTGCACTTCTCGGCCGAGAGGCTGCGATAGGGATCGATGGCGATCACCTTGGCCCCGCGGCGCTTCGCCGCCTGCACGCGGCCCCAGAGGTGCAGATTGGAAACGATCGGGTTCGCGCCCCACAGGATGATGAGCTGCGGCTCGTCGAAGCGCTCCGGGTCCATGCCCACGGAGCCGCCAAGCGTCGCCTTGAGCCCGTACTTGCCGGCGGTCGAGCAGAGCGTGCGGTCGAGCAGCGATGCGCCGAGCTTGTAGAAGAAGCGCCGGTCCATCGAGCTGTACTGCACCATGCCCATGGTGCCGGCGTAACTGCAGGGCAGGATGGTCTGCGGGTCCTCGGCCGCCAGCGGCTTCAGCCGCGCGGCGATCTCGTCCAGCGCCTCGTCCCACGTGGTGCGCCGGAACTTGCCTTCGCCCTTGCGGCCGATGCGCCGCATCGGGTACTTCAGCCGATCGGGCGCGTAGGTGCGCTCGAGGTAGTGCGAGACCTTGGTGCAGATCGAGCCTTCGGTGAACGGCGCCTGCGGATCGCCCTGAATCTTGGTGGCGACGCCGTCATCCACGGTGACCAGCATTGCGCAGGTATCCGGGCAATCGTGCGGGCAGGCAACCTTGACGACTTCGCTCATGGCGTCATTTTACGTCGAGCAGCTCGATCCAGTGCCGCACCGGCGTCGCGGTCGCGCCTTGCAGGTGGGCGAGGCAACCGATGTTCGCGGTGGCAATGACATCTGGCGCTCCTGCCGTGAGGGCGGTGAGCTTGCGGCTGCGCAGCTCCGTCGCCATGTCCGGCTGCAGGAGCGAAT
>DASQIG010000199.1:0-8569 GCA_035631735.1 Burkholderiales bacterium
TTCGTCGTCGGCAGCGGACGGCGGAACAGCGACAGCTCCGCGCTGCTCGCGAAATAATACGGATCGTCCACCGCGATCAGCTCGAAGTCGGCGCTCGCCGGGACGCCGATGCCGACGCGTACCAGCCCTTTCGTCAGCAGCATGCTGTAGGCGCTGCGGCGGGCGGCAAGGGTCGAGACGTCGGCGTTGGGCGAATTCGAGCCGTCGTTGGTGCGGAAGATCGCGGAGAGCCCGAGCGCGTCGGGGATCACGCCGCCTCGCGATTTCTCGAAGATCTCCCGAACCTGGGGCGGCGTGATCGTCCACCCGGCGCTCGGCAGATGGCAGCTGACGCAGCGCCGGCCGTTCCCGCCCAGATCCTGGAAGAACTCGCCGGTGAGGTCGATCTGGCCCGCGCTGCTGAAAGTGGCAGCCGAGCCCGACGGATTCGGGAACGGCAGGCCGTTCGGCAGCGCCCGGAAGTGCGCAAGCTGCGAGACGCCGATGCGCTGCTCGTCGGCCATCAGCTTGGTCGGTAATGCCGAGAAAACAGAAAGAACCAGACCTAGTGCGGTTGCGCTTGCCCTCATGGTTGCTCCCCTATTGGCGCTCGAACCTGGCGCCGATGATTTTTGGTTGCTAGATCCGCGAATCAGCCCAAGGACGGAGATCGGCTAGGACCAACGTCGTCGGGCTTCATCGAAAGCCTCCCCTTTATCGATGAATGCAGTTGCAAGCCTCAGTGTCGCAGCCGGCGGCGCTTCGTTCTGTATCGGGTTACGCACGCTTGGTGTGAATTAGTCCCCGAGGATTTGCTCTCCCGCGTCTCTCATGGCGGTCGCGTGCCGCTCCTCGGGCCCGAGGAGTCCAGCAAGACGTAAGCGGGCGAAGCCGTCGTGCCCGCCTTCGTGGGGACGATCAGTGTGGCGCTTGCCGAAAAAATCCTGAGTCCCGCTTTCGCGGGGACGACGACTAACTCACTTTGCCGAGTAAGAGAAACTCCAGCAGCGCCTTCTGCGTGTGCAGGCGGTTCTCCGCTTCATCCCACACGACGCTCTGCGGGCCGTCGATTACCGGCGCCGCGACTTCCTCGCCGCGGTGCGCGGGCAGGCAGTGCATGAAGAGCGCGTCCTTCGCCGCCGCCTTCATCATCTCGGCGTCCACCTGCCAGTCCTGGAAGTCGCGCTTGCGCTCCTCGTTCTCGGCCTCGAAGCCCATCGACGTCCAGACGTCGGTCGTTACCAGGTGCGCGCCGCGCGCCGCGGCCATCGGATCGGCGTAGGTCTCGGCGTTGCGGTTCAGGCGCTCGGGCTCGACCTCGTAGCCCGGCGGCGTGGAAATGTGCAGCTTGAAGTCGAAGATCGCCGCCGCCTGCAGCCAGGTGTTGCAGACGTTGTTCGAGTCGCCGATCCAGGCGACCGTGCGGCCGCGGATCGCGCCGCGGTGCTCGATGTACGTGTAGATGTCCGCCAGGATCTGGCACGGGTGGTATTCATCGGTCAGGCCGTTGATTACCGGCACGCGGGAATTGCGCGCGAAGCGCGCGATGATGTCCTGCTCGAAGGTGCGCACCATGATGATGTCGCACATGCGCGAGATGACCTGCGCCGCGTCCTCCACCGGCTCGCCGCGCCCGAGCTGCGAGTCACGCGTGTAGAGGTAAATCGCTGCGCCGCCCAGCTGATGCATGCCCGACTCGAACGACATGCGCGTGCGGGTGGAGGGCTTCTCGAAGATCATCGCCAGCGTGCGATCTTCGAGCGGCCAGTAGCGCTCGTAGCGCTTGAACTTGTCCTTGATCGCCTTGGTGCGCGCGAAGAGGTGCTCGTGCTCGGCGCGCGAGAAGTCCTTGAACTGGAGGAAATGCCTTACTGGCGCCTTCTGCTGCGCCACTATGCGGCGACGCGCTTCTCCAGGAAGCGCTTCACCAGCGGCGCGAGCCGCTCGACTACCATGCGGCCTTCGGCTTCGCTCATCACGAGCGGCGGCAGCATGCGCACGACGTTGTCGGCCGTGACGTTGATGACGAGGCCCGCGGCGAGCGCCTCGCGCACGAGATCGCCGCACGGGCGATCGAGCTCAAGGCCGATCATGAGCCCCATGCCGCGCACTTCGGTGACGCCCGCGCCGCCGATTGCAGCGACGAGGCCGCTGCGGATGACGCTGCCGACGCGCTCGGCGTTGGCGAGCAGCCCCTCTTCCTTCATCGTGTCAATGGTGGCGCGCACCGCCGTCATGGCGAGCGGATTGCCGCCGAAAGTCGAGCCGTGGTTCCCGGGCTTGAATACGCCCTTGGCGCGGCCGCCGACGACGCAGGCGCCGACCGGCACGCCCGAACCGAGACCCTTCGCGAGCGGTACGACGTCGGGCAGGAAGCCTGCATGCTGGTAGACGAACCATTTGCCGGTGCGGCCAAGGCCGCACTGCACTTCATCCGACATGAAGAGCCACTGCTTGCGCTGGCAGAGGTCGTACAGGCCCCGCAGGTACTCCAGGCGCGAGACGTTAATGCCGCCTTCGCCCTGGATCGGCTCGATGAAGACCGCGACGACGTTCTTGTTGTGCTCGGCGACCTGGCGCACCGCCTCCAGATCGTTGAGCGGCACGCGCACGAAGCCGGAGACGAGCGGCTCGAAGCCGGCCTGCACCTTGCGGCTGCCGGTGGCCGACAGCGTGGCGAGCGAGCGGCCGTGGAATGCTTTCTCCATCACCACAATCGCCGGCTCGGCGATGCCGCGCTCGTGGCCGTATTTGCGCGCGATCTTGATCGCGCACTCGTTCGCTTCCAGCCCGGAATTGCAGAAGAACACCTCATCGAGGCCAGTAATGTCCGCGATCCGATCCGCCGCCGCCTCCTGGTCGGGGATGCGCCAGAGGTTGGAGGTGTGGATCACGCCGGAAGCAATGCGCGCACTCAGCGCGCGGGTGAATTTCGGGTGCCCGTAGCCGAGCGTGTTCACGGCGATGCCGGCGAGCGCATCGAGATATTTCTTGCCCTCCTCATCCCAGAGCCAGACGCCTTCGCCGCGCACGAAGGCGACGCTCTGGCGCACATAGGTGTTCATGAGGTGCGACATGTCAGGCTCCCAAAATGCAAAACGGCGGCACCGGCCGCCGTTCGGAAAATCCTAGCAGAAAAACCTAAGCTGGGGTCAGGTCTTGAATTGACGCATCATCCGCCTGCGCGACGCGGGAGACAGTCGAGTAGTGCAACCCGAGGTGCCTGGCGATTTCGGCGAGCGAGTACCCGTGGACCCTGTGTGCCTGCCCGATGGCGGCATTGCGCTGGCCGCGGTCCCGGACTGTCTCCGGCGCAAGCAGCGAAGCGAGCTGCGGCCGCCCCGCGAATCGGTCGCGGCGGGGTATCTCGCTCGATGCTGTGGACGGGTTCATCTGCGGGAGTATGCGCTGAGCGAACTGCTCGCTGCCAAGCACGATCTGGCCTCGCAATGCGGACCACGGCGCCGCGGCTCCAACTCCCGCCATTACGAACTCCCGAAAGCGTAACGCCGCACGGCTCGGATCGGGAGCGAAGCGCTCGAGCACGGCCGCGACGCTTAACCATGATGGCGCCGGCTCGAATCCCGCCGTCGCCCGATACGAGGACCAGTGCCACTGCTCGGCCGCAGCGACGAGCCCGGCGCGCACCGGGTTCAGCGGGAGATAGCGTGCCAGCTCAAGCAGATGGCTCTCACGCTCGACCAGTATTGCCGTGAAGCGTCCCTGAAAAACGTGGCCGACGCGTTGATGTCGCCGGTTGAAGCACTGCGTGTAGACACCATTCAGTTGGCGCATCCCGCGGGACAGATTCGGTTGCGGCGTCTCGAGTAGCAGGTGGTAGTGATTGCCCATGAGGCAGAAGGCATGAAGCAGCCAGCCGTGGCGGCGAATCGTCGAGCCGAGGATGCGTAGGAAGATTCGACGATCGGCTTCCTCCAGATAGATGTCCGCCTGTGCGTTGCCACGCGAAGTGATGTGATACAGCGCACCGGGAAATTCCAGCCGTAGCGGTCGGGCCATGCGCATGAACAACGTGCGCCGCGCCGTGCGGATGACAGAGGGGCGGTCAATGCGTCAATTCAAGACCTGACCCCCAGGCGCTTCAGCCGAGGTGCTGCAAACCCTTTTCCTCGCCGCCCTTGAGTACCCGGATGCAAGGCAGGTAGGCCTCGTGCACGACGCCGTGCATCTCGAGGCTCTTGTGAGAGTGGAGCAGGCGCCCGAGGTAATCGAGGATCTTGGGGGTGATGAGCTGCCCGGGGACGAGGACCGGGATGCCGGGCGGGTAGGGCACGATCTGGTCGGCGCAGACGCGCCCGGCGAGCTTGTGGTTGATGCGCTCGCGCTCGTCGAACACCGGCAGCAGCTCCCCGCCGCAGTAGTAGGCGTCGCGGGGCAGGTAGCGCAGGCGGGTGAAGCCGGGGATCTCGGGTGTCTGCACCAAGCGCCGCGACTGCCGTCCCTGCCGGGCGATGCGCATCAGCGCGTCGTACAGTCGCGAGACCTTGGACCGCGTGGTGCCGATGGTGAGGAGCAGCGTGAGCGTGTTGAAGGTCGATTTCTCGACCTGGATGTTGTAGCGCTCGAAGAGCTCCTTCTGCAGGTCCTCGACCGTGTAGCCGCACCCCGAGATGTCGATCGTCACCTTGGTCGGATCGAGCCGGATGCCGTCATGCCGCACCTCCGCAGGCAGCAGGTCATCGAGCTCGAGCACGCGGAAGACGCGCGTGGAGTTGATCAGCTTGCGTACCTCTGCAGCAAGCTCGAGCGTGCGCGAGAGCAGCTTGTAGCCTTCCATCACCGCCTGCTTCCTCGCGATGTCGAGGCTCGCGATCAGCCCGTACTGCGGGCTGGTCGAGGTGTGCATGTTGAAGTTCTCGCGGAACAGGTGCTCTTTGAAGTCCGGGTCGTTGACGTGGATCATCGACGCCTGCGAGAACGCCGAGAGCACCTTGTGCGTCGACTGCGTGGCGTAGTCGGCGCCTGCCTCGAGCGCGGTGGGACGGAACTGCGGATGGAAGCGCGCGAAGCCGTACCAGGCCTCGTCGACGATCACCTTGATGCCGCGCTGGTGCGCGGCCTCGACGATCGGCGGCAGGTCATAGCGCAGGCCGTCGTAGGTGCACGAGGTGATGATGAGCGCTTGCGCGTCCGGATGGCGCTGGATGGCGTTGAGCAGCACCTTCTTCGGCACCGGGCCGTAGAGCCCGTACTTGCGGTTGAGCGAGGAGTCGAGATAGACCGGGTGCGCACCGGAGAGCACCACGCCGTGGTGCACGCTCTTGTGGCAGTTGCGGTCGAGGATCAGCTTCTCCCCCGGCGCGAGCAGCGTCTGGAAAATGACCTTGTTCGCCGTCGAGGTGCCATTGGTCGCAAAGAACGTGCGCTTGGCGCCGAACGCTTTTGCGGCCTTCGCCTGCGCCTCCGAGATCACGCCCTTCGGCTCCATCAGCGAGTCGAGCATGGGCACCGATACGGAGAGATCGGCGTCGAACACATGCTCGCCCATGAAATCGTAGAAGTCGTTGACCCAGGGACTGCCGCGCAGCGACTCGCCCGATGAATGGCCCGGCGTGTGCCACTGGTCCTTCGCCATCCAGACGTAGTTCTTCAGCTGGTCATAGAAGGGCGTGCGCGCACGCTCCTGGATCTGCGCGTTGAGGATGCGATAGATGCCGCGGTAGTCGCGCTCCTCCCGGTAGAAATAGCCGTCGACCGCTTCGGCGAACAGCGCATCGACGATGTCGTCCTCTTCCTCGCGCGCGATCAGGATGTACACATCGAGCTCCGGCCGAAAGCGCGTGATGCGCTGGACCAGCTCGAGCGCCGACATCTGCGACTTGGGCAGTCGGCCGTTCTTAAGCGTGTAGAGCGTGTCGTCGACCAGCACCGCCTGCAGGTCGCCGTCGCGCGCAATGACCGCGAGCGCCTCCCTTGCGGTGGTGACGCCGATGAAGCCGATGCCGAGCGGATTGTCGAGCGAGCGCGCCGCCGCGTTCAGGCCCTTGACGAACTCGCGCAGCACCAGCGGCTCGTCGTTGATCACCAGGATGCGGCTTGCGGGCTTCGCCACAGCGCGGACGCCTATAATCGCGCGCTATGCCCGAATCGGCAGCGGCCGTGATGGCCGCGTTCGGCGGCGATCATCGCGTGAAGTTGGTGGTGGACCGGCGCCTTGCGCTGATCGAGCCGATGGCCTATCGCTTCCTCGTCAACGAGCGCACCCGGCTCGCCGAACTGCAGCGTGTGGGCGATACGGCGTAGGCTACTTCAGCGTCTTGATGGCGTGCGCCAGGCGGCTCTTGTGACGGTCGCCTGCATTGCGATGCAGGATACCCTTCGCCACCACGCGGTCGATCACGCGCTGCGACTCGCGCAGCGAGGCGAGCGCCGCCTCCTTGTTGCCGGCGGCCACGGCCTTGGTGACCTTCTTGATCGCGGTGCGCACGCTGGTGCGCAGCGCCATGTTGTGGTCGCGGCGCTCGAGCGCCTGCTTGGCGCGCTTGCGCGCGGATTTGATGTTCGCCATGAAAGATGCGGGTCCCGAAAAAGGGGCGGAATGTTAACACGAACGGCTTGGCAAATAGGAAGAAAGGCGTGCTAGCCGCATGAGCCTGCTGCGCGCCCTGGCGGCTGTCTCGAGCCTGACGCTCGTGTCGCGCATCCTCGGCTTCGTGCGCGACTTCTACATCGCGCGCGCCTTCGGCGCGGGCCTCGCGACCGACGCGTTCTTCGTCGCCTTTCGCATCCCGAACCTGCTCAGGCGCCTTTTTGCCGAGGGCGCCTTCTCGCAGGCATTCGTGCCGGTGCTCGCCGAGCACAAGAACCGCCAGCCGCCGGCGGAGACGCGCACGCTGATCGATGGCGCGGCGACCGCGCTGTTCCTTGCCCTGGTGGCGGCTGCAGTGCTCGGCATCGCGCTTGCCCCACTGATCGTCTACATCTCGGCGCCGGGCTTCGCCAGCGACCCGGGCAAGTTCGGTCTCACGGTGACGATGCTGCGCATCACCTTCCCCTACATCGCGTTCATTTCGCTCGTCGCCTTCGCGGCGGGGGTGTTCAACACCTGGAACCGCTTCTCCGTGCCGGCGATCACGCCGGCCCTGCTGAACGTCGCGTTCATCGTCGGCGCGGCGTTCTTTGCCGATCGCTTCGATCCGCCGGTGCTGGTGCTCGCCTGGGCAGTGTTCGCGGGCGGCGTGCTGCAGCTCACGCTGCAGGTGCCGTACCTCTACCGCATGGGACTCCTTCCCCGCTGGCGCCTGGACTTCTCGCATCCGGGCGTGCGCCGCATCCTCAAGCTCATGGCGCCGGCGGCCTTCGGGGTGTCGATCAGCCAGCTCTCGCTGCTGATAAATACCATCTTCGCCTCCTTCCTTGTCTCGGGAAGCGTGTCGTGGCTCTATTACGCCGACCGGTTGATGGAATTTCCGGCCGGCATGCTGGGCGTCGCCCTCGGCACGATCCTGCTGCCGAGCCTCTCCAAGTACCACGCGGATGCCGACCATGCGGAATACGCGCGGCTCCTCGACTGGGGCTTGCGCCTCACGGTGCTGCTCGCGGTGCCCGCGGCGGTGGCGCTGGCGGTGCTCGCCATGCCGCTGATCGCGGCGCTGTTCCACTATGGCCGCTTCACGCCCGAGGACGCCTGGATGACGCAGCGCGCCGTGGTGGCCTACAGCATCGGCCTCATCGGCATGATCCTCGTCAAGATCCTCGCGCCCGGGTTCTACGCGCGCCAGAACATCACCACGCCCGTGAAGATCGGTATCTTGACGCTCATACTTACACAGCTCATGAACCTGGCGTTCATCGGGCCGCTCAAGCACGCAGGGCTTGCGCTCGCGATCGGGCTCGGCGCATGCGTGAACGCGGCGCTGCTCTATCGCGCACTGCGGGCGGCCGGCGCCTACACCCCGCAGCCGGGCTGGGCGATGTTCCTGCTCAAGGTAGGCGCGTCCGTCGCCATCATGGCTGCGGCTCTCTACGTCACCATGGGGGAGGCGGGCTGGTGGCTCGCGGCGAGCTGGCAGCAGAAGCTGCCGGCGCTCGCCGGTCTCGTCGTGCTGGGGATGCTCGTCTACGGCGCTTGCCTTGCGCTGTTCGGCTTCCGGCCGCGCGACTTCTCGCGGCGCGCGGCGACGTGATGGGCGCTCCTCTCGACGCGTTCGCACAGGCGCTCGCGCAGGACGATGCGCGCATCGATCTCGCGCAGACTTGCCTGATGATCGCCGAGGACGCCTATCCCGGGCTCGCGGTAGAGCGCTACCTCGGTGACATCGAGCGCCTGGCGCTGCGCCTGCGCGCGCGCATGCCGCAGCGCTCGGGCGCGGAGGAGCGCGTCGCGTCGCTGAACGAGTTCATCTACGAGGATCTCGGCTTCCACGGCAATACCGAGGACTACTACGATCCGCGCAACAGCTATCTCAACGAGGTCCTCGACCGGCGCACGGGGATTCCCATCACGCTCGCGGTGCTCTACATGGTGCTCGGGCGGCGCGCCGGTCTGCCGCTCGAAGGCGTCTCCTTTCCCGGGCATTTTCTCGTGCGGCTGCGGCTGCGTACGGGCGTGCTGGTGCTCGATCCTTTC
>DASQIG010000200.1:0-3180 GCA_035631735.1 Burkholderiales bacterium
GGTGATCGACGGCGCGCACTCCTGGTCGGGCTACTGGGTGGGCAAGAACAAGGCGGCGATCCTCATGACCGGCGGGCCGGGCGGCACGTTCGGCATGGACATGATCGACGCGCTCGGCTGGATGCAGAACGGCGGCGGCCTGGAGCTCGCGCAGGAGTTCTTCCAGAAGGAGCTGAAGCTCAATATCTACTGGCTGCCAATCCTGCCCTCGGGACCGCAGGCCTTCGGCTGGTTCAAGCGGCCGATCAAGAACCTCGCCGACTTCAAAGGCATGAAGTGCCGGCAAGCGGGCATGGCGGCCGAAGTGTTCCAGCGCATGGGCATGACCACCGTCAACATGCCCGGCGGCGAAATCATCCCCGCCGCGCAGCGCGGCGTCATCGATTGCGCCGAGTGGGTCGGCGGCGTCGAGGACCTGCGCCTGGGCTTCCACAGGGTCTGGAAATACCACTACGCGCCCGGCATGCACGAGAACGTGACGATCGGCGAAGTGGTGTTCAACATGGACGTATGGAAGGGGCTCTCGCCGACGCACCAGGAAATCATCAAGAGCGCGGCGAACGAAACCTTCCTCGTCTGGTGGGCGAAGTGGCAGCGCCAGAACGCGGAAGCCGTCAAGGAACTGCAGGAAACGCATGGCGTGCACGTGCTGCGCACGCCGCCTGACATCCTGCTCGAGTTCCTGAAGACCTGGGACACGATCGCGGCCGAGGAGAGCCGGAAAAGCCCGTTCTTCAAGAAAACCCTCGAGTCGCAGCGCCAGTACGCGAGCATCGTCGTGCCGGCGAAGCGCTTCTACTTCCCGCCGTATTCGTTCGCGGCCAACTATTACTGGCCGGAGGGCAAATCAAGAGCGACGAGCAAAACCAGCAGGACCTCGACGAAGTAGATTTTGATTCGCCGGTCGAGCGCGCCGGCACCTGGAGCCTGCGCTGGGAGCGCTACGCCGGCCGCGACGTCATCCCGCTGTGGGTCGCGGACAGCGACTTCCGCGCGCCGCGCGCCGTGCTCGCCGCCATGAGCGCGCGCGTGCGCCACGGCGTGTTCGGCTATACGCATCCGCCGGAAGAGCTGCGCCAGGCAATCGTCGAGCGCCTCGCGCGCCGCTATGGCTGGGCCGTGGAGCCGGCGTGGATCGTGTTCCTCCCCGGCGTGGTGCCGGGCTTGCACGTCAGCGCGCGGCGCCTGTTGGCCGCAGACGAGCACGCGCTGCTGCCCACGCCGCTTTACCAGCACTTCAAGCGCGCGCTCGAGCTCGCGCCGCGCGCCCATAGCGAGATTGCGCTGGTGCTCGAGGACGGGCGCTGGGTATTCGACCTCGATGCCCTGCGCCGCGCGCGCACGGCGAAGACGCGAATGCTCTATCTCTGCAACCCGCAGAATCCTGGCGGCACGGTGTTCCGGCGTGATGAGCTCGCGCGGCTCGCGGAGCTGGCAGCGCGCTGCGTTATCGTTTCCGACGAGATCCACTGCGACCTGGTGCTCGACCAGGCGGCGCGACATGTGCCGATCGCGAGCCTCGGCCCGGAAATCTCGCGCCGCACGGTGACGCTCATGTCGGCGAACAAGGCGTTCAACATTCCCGCCGCCGGCTGCGCCTGGGCGGTGGTCGAGGATCCGCAGCTCCGCGAAGCGATGTCGGTCGACGTGCGCGCGCACCTCCTGCCGTCGCCCTCGGTGTTCGGCTACGCCGCGACGCTTGCCGCGCTACGCGAAGGCGATGCCTGGCTCGCCGCGCAGATCGAGTACCTGCGCGGCAATTGCGACTTGGTCGAACGCGAACTACCCTTGCCCATGGCGCGCGTGCAGGCAACGTACCTCGCCTGGATCGATTGCAGCGCGCTGCCGGTAGCCGATGCGCACGAGCACTTCGTGCGCCACGGCGTGGCGCTCTCGCCGGGTGCGCAGTTCGGCGCGCCGCGCTTCGTCAGACTGAACTTCGGGACGCAGCGCGCGCGCCTGCGGCAAGCGCTGGAGCGCATGCGGACGGCGCTCGCGTCCGCAGGCTGAGCGCCGCCTGGAGCACGCGCTCGAGGTGCGGGTCGCGTACGCCAACGTCGTGCATGTGCTCGAGCGTGTTGCGGATGTAGTCGATGCACGGGCCGCGCTTGCCGATGCCTTGTGCGACGAGCCGCGCCCGCCCGTGGAGGTCGAGCTCGCGCACGTACGACGGGTGAGCCGGATCGGCGATGAAGGCGAGCGCCTGCACGCGGCGGCCGCCCGGCAGCGTCGCGGGGACGAGGCGTGGCTCATATACCCGGCGCGGCATCTCCCGGTTCCAGAGGCGGGCGAGCGAGCGGCGCACCTCGCTTCGCGGGATGCGAAACGCCATGCCCCAGCACGAGCCGCCGCGGCAAAGGCCCATGACGAGCCCCGGCTTGCGGTGCGTGCCGCGGTAGCGGGTGGAAAGGATGCACAGCGCCCGGTGATAGCCGTGCACCCGGGCGAGGAGTTTTTCCCGGTACGCGAAGCAGGGCGACCACATGAGCGAGCCGTAGCCGAAGACCCAGAAATCCTCGTTCGGGAGCGCGGCGCTTAAGTCGGAGAGCCTCATCCTTGCGTCGCATTATGCCGGGCCTGTCAACCGGTTCCCGGGGACGTGCGTTGTTCGTCAAGGATCCGTACCGGATCGCTCTTTCCATATACAGGAGAAGAATTCGTATGCTTAAGAAACTGCTCGCAATCCTGATCGCTTCGGCGTTCGCGTTTACCGCCTTCGCCCAGGCGCCGAAGTCCGACACCACACCCTCCACGCCGTCGTCCACTGAGGCGAAGAAGGACCAGGCGAAGCCCGCGAAGAAGGCCAAAGGCGAGAAGAAAGCCAAGGCCAAGGCCAAGGGCAAGGGCAAGGCGAAGATGGACAAGAAGGCCGACGAAACCAAGAAGTAGGCTTTCCGCTCCGAAAATCGAGCCCGGCGCGAGCCGGGCTCTTTTTTTGGCTAGAGTCTGCCGGTGCGCGCGCTTCTCGGTCTGTTCCTGGTCGCTGCTGCCTGCACCGCTCGTGCGCAGGACACCGAGTGGCGCGTCCCGTTCATCAGCACGCCGGGCGAGGTGGTCGAGCGCATGCTCGAGCTCGCCGGCACGCGCGCCGACGATTACGTAGTCGACCTCGGCTCGGGCGACGGCCGCATCGTGATCGCCGCCGCGCGCCGCTACGGCGCCCGCGGCCTCGGCATCGAG